>NZ_JADQAH010000033.1:0-38112 GCF_022129225.1 Psychrobacter sp. Ps7
GCTGCGTAATCAAAATCTCCCAAGTTTAGTTATACGGATTTGACAGCAGGGGTCATAGTAGAGAACAACTTGATTGGGCTATGGAATATCTTCAAAGATTAGGCTTATTGATTCAACCATATAACTTTCTACCAGCTAACAATAAAGAGAGCTACATACAAATATGTGCTTCGATAGATGCACTAGACTTGCATCCTAATTCGACTACAGCTATTGAAGTAGACAATCTACCAAATCAATCGTTCAATAACCTAGACCCTTTTCATACTGGTTACGAAAATAGTGAATATAAGGAGAAAATACTTAGTAACATCCGAAACGCTTGGAACCAGAAGGTTTTTAGAGATAAGAAGCCAGTTAAGATTGAAAAACAGATTAAACTGCCTTATGGGTACAGTAAGAAACTGGATAAAATTGCAGAAGCCTACGGTGAAAATTCAGTAGAATCCTTAAAAAAGATTTTGGATAAGGAGTACAATGATGTTGTACTCCTTAAATAGTAAAACCTGTTCTTAGAAGTTTTGAAATTGGTGAATTACGATAAGATTAGTCAGTTAGATTAAACTATTGAGTTCATACTAGGATTTATCA
This sequence comes from Psychrobacter sp. Ps7, assembly GCF_022129225.1. NCBI lineage: Bacteria > Pseudomonadati > Pseudomonadota > Gammaproteobacteria > Moraxellales > Moraxellaceae > Psychrobacter > Psychrobacter sp. Ps7. The sequence continues at coordinate 592 of NZ_JADQAH010000033.1, forward strand.
TTTGTTGTGAAAATACAATCTTAAGTGTACTGGCAAGTATACTAACATTAATCATATAGATAATAACTATAAAAATCAGTGCCTTGAAAGCAATCTACCGTTCCGGCTCCGGGTACCATTATATTAAAAGGCTTCCAAGCAATTGGAAGCCTTTTTCTTATTGTGCATTTTCTCTTATTAAACTAATTTTTTTCCACTATTTAGACAATTTGCTAGTAATCAACTGCTAGCTTTACTGTTAAACGTCCTTCTCACGTTTAGGGTAATAAGCTATATCAATTGTATATAATCAATAGTTAGCCACATCCTATTATCCCATTCTGAAAAGGCAAACCTTGTGTCGTAATAAAAAATAGATAGAACGATCCTAACATGATAAAAAAAGCAGCCACTTTCATAGTACTTAACGGCCTATTGGTGACACTAGCCAGCGCAAGCATTAATTTGGAATCCGTGAGCATAAATAAACACAGTGCCTGCATAAAGATAGCCTTTAATAATTGCTCATAGATTAAAGGACCGCGAGTTTGTTCAACAAACAGCAGAATCGATATATCTACGATGATCATAGTGAAAAAGGCATGTTTAACAGAGCTATTTAAATACGCATTTCCATTGTGTCGTTGGTAAACTTTGGGTCGCCTGGCTCTTTTCCTTTTTATATAACTCGTGGTAGGTTGAATAGTCATCGGGTTGGTTGCGTTAAAATACCAAATGGTTTCCCACCTTCCTTTAGTCATGTCTGGCATGATGTCTTCTGCTTGAAAATGTTGCAACTCCTGACTGGCAGGTGACCACCAATATCCTGTCTGCGGACAAGGCTGATTTGCCTCACAACGTGAAGATTCCAGTACTACACTACTGCCACCACCACTATCCGCGATACGCTCAACGAGCATCCAAGTAACAGGAGCTCTACCGACAGCGTGTGTCGTATCAGGGTCATAACCGACATTAGCTTCATTTGCTAACATGCCATCCAATAGCACTTGAGCACTGGCATCTGCTCGATTTGGTACATAAATGCCAGCGACAGGGACGACTTCATCTACCTTAACGCTATATTGTTGGTTGAGACTATAGATAGGCCATGATTCAGGCGCATTGAGCGCTCCTCTTGATTCAATGCTATAATTTTCTATTAAGTCGTATAAACACCAACCAAAATAACTGGTTATTCCCATGTTAAAAGCGCATAAGCTTGCCTCTCTTTCCCATTTCTCATAATTCAGCTGTTGCTGCTCTGGCATCCAGTCGGTATCATAATCCATACTGATAGCGCGAAAATCACTCTCAACATTACCACCATATCTTATTGCTATTAAATCGCCATTTAACAGCTCTTGATAGCCAACATTTAAGCTGTCTAGAGTATCACTCAGGTTTGGCAATACCCGCTCGCCCCAGACGATATCAGGTTGTCTGTTAATAGGACGCGTTCGGTAATCAAAGGGCAAATCATTGACGAACAGTTCTAATGCGTATTCAGCAGCTTCTAACATATTCGCAAAGGCATCGCGCATCTCTTTAAAGTAAGCAGGTGAGCTATAGCGCTCTAATAAGTAAATCTCTTGCGGTCTTATGATGTAGTTATTCATTTTTTATTGATTCTCGTACTGTCTAATCGACGTTGGCTAATCAGTTTTCATCTAAGCAATCACCAGCATCACATACAATATAGAGCCAATAAACCAAGTCGCATTAATAGCCATTCCTGAATACCATTTCCGCTTAACGGCTTGATTTTGGTTTGCAAAAGCTGCTTGGCGCTCTGCGGTGACAGGCAGAATATTATATGGGTTGTTTTGCCCATCCCACATGAGCCGACGTTGCACTTCCGGATGTAGAGCAGGATTAGCGCTCGACTGGTATATATTACCCTCGGCTAAATCTAAGTAGCTAACCGTACAAGCGCGCAACCAACCCATAAAAGTCACCTCGTGGCGTAGTCCTGTTAAGCCTTTGTTTTTCTTCTCTTGAGCAATATCAGCACAGGCAAAGAGTGAGGTACTGATGTCTGTCGGACAAGCATGAGCATATCGGGGATCAAGCGGTAGCTCTTCAGCGGGACGTTCCATATAGGTGCGAATAAACGCCCACTGGTCGTAAGGGTTTAGTTGCATGTCTTCAAAGTTAATAGATAAGCTTGGTTCTCTTGTTGACTCATCGATGACATGCAGATTCAGTACTTCATACACCAAACCTTCATTGCGTCTTACGGAGGCTGTGATGTCTTTATAATTAATCAGATGAAAGATAGGGGCTTGCTTACGGTTATGCTCGTAGTAAGCAATCTGCTGGGTATTTTTTAGTAGTAAGATTTTGTGGTATCGAGATTTTTTAGTTTTAAGTTGTTTTAAAGTTAGAAAAGGAGCAGTGAAAAAACTAATGAGGATAAATATTAGACATATAATCGCATAAAGATAGTAGATTAATACTCCTTCCTTTATTACTGAATTGAACATAGCGTAAATTAAGAAAAAAAACTGTCCAAGCAACCATAGTGAGGCATAAGATGCCAATAAAACTAAGTTTTGAATAGAGTTAATAATAGGATGAAATAGCAGATAGTCTGGATTCACATCATGAATAAGTGTACTTATTCTATCAATACTGGCTTTTTTTTCTTGGAAATTACCAATCTCTCCTTCATAAGGGCGACTGAGTATTTTACCGACAGGAGGTATAGGAGGAACAGGTAAGATCATAGTAGCATTCAACTCAAATGTATTGTTTCATCAGATTTTTTAATATTTATTATTATCTAGATAGCTTACGTTTTTTAAGGGGTATGACGGATTGCGGCTACTATCAGGCGTATAAGTAACGATCACTTTTGCCTTGCTAATATTATGGGGTTCAAACTTTAGTAACTGCGTATCAATGATAAAGTGAGTTTCCGACTCTTTTTCAGTCACTTTTTTTGTCACTATCGGTATTAATTTCTCAATGGCTAATGACGTAATATTACTAGCAACGGGTTCATCGCTGGTAGAGTTATAGAATGTCGCTTTATATAGGTTTTGTGCTCTGCCGTTTTTATCAGCGACGACTTCTATCGTCAACTGGCTTGCTTTGTCCCAATTGCCAATGTGAACCTGACTTTCAAATAAGGTCAGATGCTCTCGCACACTGCCGAATACTGGCGGTAGCCTTATTTCACTGGTTGAGTCAACTTTATGCTCTACAGGCATTCTACCTTGAAAGGTTTGCAAACGATTATTGGCTAAGAATAAGGTGCTCGCAGTGATAAAGCCACTAATGTCATCTGCTAAACTGTTAAAAGCGGGCTGTGTCTGAAACGGGTTTATCAGGTAGTAGTCTTGTCCTCGCATAGCTTTATGACCAAACACGCTGTTGTCTAGCCAATACTCTATTAATACGTTTCGTTTATTATCATACTTATAAGCTAAACGCTGAAAGCTATAGATTATTAGTCAATCATCCTAAGCAATCACCAGCATTACATACAGTATTGACCCAATAAACCATGTCGCATTCACGGCGATACCTGAATACCATTTCAGCTTTACCGCTTGGTTTTGGTTTGCAAAAGCGGCTTGACGCTCTGCTGTGACAGGCAGAATGTTATACGGATTGTTTTGCCCATCCCACATAAGCCGTCGCTGAACTTCTGGATGTAGTGCAGGATTGGCACTCGATTGATAGATATTGCCTTCGGCCAAGTCTAAGTAACTGACGGTACAAGCGCGCAACCAACCCATAAAGGTCACTTCATGTTGTAGTCCAGTCAGACCCTTGTCTTTTTTCTCTTGAGCAATATCGGCACAGGCGAGTAGCGATGTGCTGATATCTGTTGGACACGCGTGGGCATATCGTGGGTCAAGCGGTAGCTCGTCTGCGGGACGCTCCATATAGGTACGGATAAACGTCCATTGGTCGTAAGGGCTAAGTTGCATATCTTCGAGATTAATACTTTGGATGGTTTGGTTGGTTTTAGGATCAATCACATGCAGGTTCAAGGCTTCAAAAACGACGCCGTTGTTACGTCTGACTGAGGCGACAATATCTTTATAATTAATTAAATGAAAAACAGGCGCTTGCTTACGATTATGCTCATAATAGGCAATTTGTTGGGTCTGTTTTAACAATACTATTTTATTATAATGGGATTTTTTGTTTTTAAACTGTTTATATGCTATATACGGTAGTAATCCAAACATTAAAATAGACAATAGCTGTACGATAATTAAGAAAACAGCTATCCAATCAAAATCGCTTTTAAATAAAATGTCATAAAAAATAACAACTGAAATAAATAAAGTTTGCCCAAACAACCAACTAAAGCAATAAGCCATCAAAAATCCAACCAATTGATATGAGTTAATAATGGGATGGAACAGTAGATAATCTGGATTTACCTCATGCACATCACGGCTCAGCTTTTCTATACTCGCTACTTTTTCTCGATACGCAGGTATGCTTTCTTCCCAAGGTCGACTCAGGAGCTTTTCGATAGGATGAGTATTGTTTGGAGGATTATAAATCATTATTTTCTCGTAATCTTTAATACTTGTTGTTATCTAGATAGCCAACGTCTTTTAAAGGATATGGCAGATTGCTGCTAGTATCAGGCGTATAAGTCACAATCACTTTTGCATTATTGATACTATGCGGTTCAAACTTTAATAACTGCGTTCTAATAACAAACTGATCGTCTAACTTCTCTTTTGTCACTATAGGTAGCAATTTCTCAATAGCTAATGACGTAATATTACTAGCAACTGGCTCATCGCTGGTAGAGTTATAGAATGTCGCTTTATATAGGTTTTGTTCTATGCCGTTTTTGTCAGCGATGACTTCTATCGTCAACTGGCTTGCTTTGTCCCAATTGCCAATATGAACCTGACTTTCAAATAAGGTCAAATGCTCTTTTACAATCTCAAGGATTGGCGGAAGTCTTATCTCACTGTTTGTGCTTATTTCGTGCTCCACAGGTACATTACCTTGAAAGGTTTGCAAACGATTATTAGCTAAGAAAAAGGTACAAGCCGTGATAAAGCCACTAATGTCTTGCTCCAAACTATTGAAAGGCGACTTTGACTGAAACGGATTAATTAAATAATAATCTTGTCCTCGCATAGCTTTATGACCAAACACGCTGTTGTCTAACCAGTATTCTATCAATGTATTGTTTTTATCATCAAACTTATAGGCTAGGCGCTGAAAAGTATAGCTTAGAGTCATACCGACAAACATAATCGCTAATAGTGGTAGCGCAGGTAATGCGGCGGCTGGCGATGCTATCGCTAATAAGCCTAGATTAAATCCGGCATAAGCTGAAGCACCTATCGAGACGGCTGAACCTATTGTTAACGCTGAAGATGTTAAATTCCCATCATTAAATTTACGATAGCCATAAATTGCTAAGCTTCCTACCTCAAACGTCGCGCCAACCACACCTAGCCACCCTGCGCGATAGACAAGCCTGTTTGCAAAGCTGGTTCTGCCAAGCACGCTAGCTCCCGATGCTGCCACATCCATACTCGCCGTGACTAATGCAAGTCCAGAGCTGATAGTACCTAATTGCTCTTGCGTTAGCCGTAGCGGGTCGCCTGCGTATTTTAATCTGGCGATCGCTGGTACACTGGCGATCACTGCATTTAACTGGAAATATGCGATAAAAACAGACACGACACCCATACTTCCATTCGCTATTTTTTGGGCACTATTGTGCCATTCAATGCCTTTAGCTGCTAAGTCGCCATTTAACAGCTCTTGATAGCCAATATTAAGACTATCTAAAGTATCACGTAAGTTCGGTAATACGCGCTCGCCCCAAACGATATCAGGTTGTTGGTTTAAGGAGCGCGTACGGTAATCAAAGGGTAAATCGTTGACGAATAGTTCTAGAGCGTATTCAGCAGCGTCTAGCATATTCGCAAAAGCATCGCGCATCTCTTTAAAATAAACGGGTGAACTGTAACGTTCTAATAAATAGATTGCTTGAGGTCTGATGATGTAGTTGTTCATTTTTAGCGGTTCTCGTACTGTTTAATAGAGGTTGGCTGATAAGTTTTTATCTAAGCAATTACCAACATCACATACAATATCGAGCCAATAAACCATGTCGCATTCACGGCGATACCTGAATACCATTTCCGCTTAACGGCTTGATTTTGGTTTGCAAAAGCTGCTTGGCGCTCTGCTGTGACAGGCAAGATGTTATATGGGTTGTTTTGACCATCCCACATAAGCCGACGCTGAACTTCCGGATGTAGTGCAGGATTAGCGCTCGACTGGTATATATTACCCTCAGCGAGATCTAAGTAGCTAACGGTACAGGCTCGTAACCAACCCATAAAAGTCACTTCATGACGCAGCCCTGTTAAGCCCTTGTTTTTCTTCTCTTGGGCGATATCAGCACAAGCAAGGAGCGAAGTACTGATATCGGTGGGACAGGCGTGGGCGTACCTTGGATCAAGCGGTAGCTCTTCAGCGGGACGTTCCATATAGGTGCGAATAAACGCCCACTGATCATAAGGGTTTAGTTGCATGTCTTCACAGTTAATAGATAAGCTTGGTTCTCCTGTTGATTCATCGATGATGTGCAGATTCAGTACTTCATACACCAAACCTTCATTACGCCTTATGGAGGCTGTGATATCTTTATAATTAATCAGATGAAAGATAGGGGCTTGCTTACCGTTATGTTCGTAGTAAGCAATCTGCTGGGTATTTTTTAGTAGTAGAATTTTATGGTATCGAGATTGCTTTCTTTTTAGTTGCTTTAGAGTTAAATATGGTGAAAAGCCAAGCATTGTTAGGAATATTATAAGCATAATAATTGGAAATAAAACTATTAGCTCAAACTCTTCAATAAAAAAATATTTAAGAACTACATATAAAAATAAAAATAAAAACTGTCCAAACAACCATGCACCACAATATGACGCTAAAAGCCATACATTTTGAATAGAGTTAATGATAGGATGAAATAGCAGATAGTCTGGATTCACATCATGAATAAGTGTACTTATTCTATCAATACTGGCTTTTTTTTCTTGGAAATTACCAATCTCTCCTTCATAAGGGCGACTGAGTATTTTACCGACAGGAGGTATAGGAGGAACAGGTAAGATCATAGTTATACAATATGTAGTTAGCAATTTTTGCTAGCTATTATAAGCCACCACTGCCCATACAAATAAGCCAACGTTGATGAGTATGATACATACCCATCTGACATTAACCTCCCAATTTCTACCTTCAAACGCTAGTTTGGCTTCATAAGTTATGGGCTGTATTGGATACGGGTTATCTTGACCGTCCCATGTGAGTAGCTTTTGCACGTCGGGATGCAAGATGGCGCGTTTGGTACATTGGTAATGATTAGCCTGAAATAGATTACCTAAGGCTATTATTGAGCCTATTATAAAGACCATGATTTGACCACCGCCAGAATGATCACTAGGCAGTATGCTGTTTTTACGATAGATAATATCAGCACAAGCAAACAGTGATTTACTAGTGTCAGCTGGGTAAGCTTCGCAGAACTCAGGATTTATCGGTAAGTCATCGGCTTCATTTTCCATATAGGTACGGATAAATGCCCATTGTACACGCGGGTTGACTCTATAATCTTCTAGCTTTAGATGATGGGTGATATCGCCTGTCTCAGGATCAGCGACATACAGATTAAGCGGTGTGTAGGCTCGATTATATGGGTCTTGATGTAAGTCTGGATGCACATCTTTATAGTCGACTATCTTAAGCGCATAAGGCTGTCTAAAATTCCATAATGGACGGTAATAATAAGCTATTTTCTGTTCTTTTTTTAAAAAGTAGTACTGGGTACGAATGAAGCGCTTTCTGATGAGTTGATAGAGAAATAAAATTAGTGGCGTACCAAATACAACAATCCATAAGAAGCTGAATACTATATCAAAAATACTAAATTCACCATCTATAAAGACAACCTCTCCAATATCTTGAAGAAAATAATTACCTAACCAAAATGAAGAAAAATAAACCCAGCCAACAGCAAAATAAAACACCCAGAAGTATGCGGGTAGGAAGGTTAAGTAATCAGGATTAACATCATGAATTTCTTTGTTAAGATGTTCAATCTCTTCAGTGCTCTTTAATAAGCTTTTGTCTATACTGGCGGTATAAGGACGGTCAATAGGATTGTGAAGCTTACTAAGGTGGGTAGCGAAATCATCGCGTAGTTGCATGTTATTATCCCTAATTACTTTTATCTAAGCAATCACATACAGTAATAAAAAGGTAGCCAATGATTTATTAAGACAACCACCCCAAACCAATCACATACCAGAGTTTATCGACCATGCTCGGATAGTCACCATGTGGTCTTGCCGCGCCTATCATGTCTATAATAAATGCACCGATAAACAGCATGATAATAGTAGCAATAATAATACCTACACTGTAAACAATGGTCTTCCAAATAGGCTGGTTATTCTGTTCAAGGTTGCCCTCTGGTAAATGTTTGTTTAAATCATAAGGGTCATTGGGATCAATCTGACATTCCGCTTCAATAGCTTTGCTAAACTGATGGCGGTAGCTGGTCAGCATTGAGATCACACGGCCAACATAACGCAGAGCTAATAAAGGTAGAATAACTATTGTCACTGGGTAAAACCTAAAAGTTCGTTCAGGGTACTCCATGTTTTCGTGAGAGTAATGTACTACGTTCAATATCAAACGCTTAAATGACATCAGCGGGGTTTCACGTTTCTTATGTATGGGATAGATGTAACGTATGGCCTCTTTGACTTCTTTTAGTTGCTGATCGTCACCTTCCATATAACGACGGATAAACTCAAAATAACTGATTAAACTTTTATCAAAGACATTGTTTTGAAAGGCAAGTGCAAACATACCCGTAATGGTTTCGCCGTTTTTATCAAAGGTCACGGCTCTGATGTCTCTATCTTCATTGATATAGGCAATAAAAAAAGTTAAGTCATCCCAGTTATATACTTCTACTTTACGATTGTATTGACGGACATAGACCTTACGGGTTTTACGATTAAAACGGATGGGATAATGCCATGTGGTAAATAGTTCGGTTGAGAGCACATTGATTAATGGAGCGAAGAATAGAATCATAGAAAAAGCGAGAATAAGACCAATACTAAGAAATACGATGTCAAAATCTATTGTGGATTTTACAATCAGATAGAGGATACCATTACTCACAGATAGCCCCACAAACCCTAAACATAATCCCCATCCTACCGCATCACCACGTCGTCTTTCATTGCGCCCTGTAGTCTCAAGATAAGTCGAGTTAAACTGTACCACCGTTTGTTGAGGGTGCAATGGCACATCATAGTTTTTATATTTATCCAAAGGCACTGTCTCATGGATGCCTTTAACGTCTACAAGCTTCTGCCCTACCGCTTGATAACCTGGGGTCAAAAATGGCGGTTTCTTTGTCAGTCGAAACCGCCCTTCCATGTCTACAACGAATCCACTCATTTTTAGTTGTCCTTAATGTCGTGGCAGTTTGAGCAGACTCTTATCAAGTACAAACCTCATTCCTGATCATTAATTGTGCTAAGCATCTTAAAAAGATTATGAGTGGCGTTAGCTTTTAAATTATTGTAATTCACAAGAACCAATTCATCCAAGTCCTCTGTCGTTGGCTCACTATCTACATTTATCAAACCTTGTATGCCAACATTAACTGACACATCGCTATGCTCTGATACAAACTGTATAAGTTGCTGTCTAAGCTGTTCTTGACGCTCGTTTCTGGTGATAATAAGTAGCTCACCACCTGAAATTTCTAATATAAGCTCATCACCTTCAACTCTTAAATCGCCAAAGTATCGATCTGTCCCTCCTTCATACTCACTGATCGGAATGTCATCAGGATTGGTTGCAAAGTTTTCAAAATATAGCTTGTTCTGCTCTTCTTCAAGCGCTTCGAGATACTCTAATCTCAACTCTTCTGCGGTCTTGGACGTATTATCAGCATAAGAAGTGTCAGCTGCCATAGCAAGTTGCGACTGACTAACTCCTATCGTAAATAGTAGGGACACACACAGCCACATTTTAAATAAGGTCTTTGGAATTGAATGATTTACCATATGTAAAACTCATTTATTATAAGTTGATTGATAAAATATTGATTAACTTAATCGTCTAACTGATTGGTCTCGTTGAAATACCAGATAGTTTGCCATTCAAGTCGCTTCATCTTTGGCATGATGTCGCCTGCTTTGAAGTGTTTGACATCTTTACTTGATGGTGACCACCAGTAGCCTGTGAATGGACAAGGTTTACCCGACTCACAACGTAAACGTTTTGGCTCGACATTATGGTTACCGCCGCCAGTATCCGCGATACGCTCAACCAACATCCAAGTGACTGGTGCATCACCAACCGCTTGCATGGTTTCAGGATCATAACCGACGTAAGCTTCATTTGCTAACATGCCATCCAATAACACTTGAGCACTGGCATCTGCTCTACTAGGTACATAAATACCTGCGACAGGGACGACTTCATCTAACTCAACGCTATATTTTGGATTAAGACGATAAATAGGCCACGATTCGGGTGGGTTAAGTGGTCCTCGCGATTCAGTAGTATAGCGTTCAATTAAACTACCAATTTTCCAGCCAAAATAACTGGTTATTTCTAAGTTAAAAGCGCGCGTGCTTGCCTCTCTCCGCCATTTTTCATAATCAAGTTGTTGCTGCTCAGGCATCCAATCGATATCATAATCCATACTGATAGCCCGAAAATCACTCTCAACATTACCGCCATATCTTATTGCCGCTAGATCCCCTTTTAACAGCTCTTGATAACCAACATTTAAGCTGTCTAGAGTATCACGCAGGTTTGGCAATACCCGTTCGCCCCAGACGATATCAGGCTGTCTATTGATAGGACGTGTACGGTAATCAAACGGTAAATCATTGACAAACAGCTCAAGCGCCTGCTCAGCAGCTTCTAACATAGTTGCAAAGGCATCGCGCATCTCTTTAAAATAAGCGGGTGAGCTGTAGCGTTCTAATAAATAGATTTCTTGAGGTCTTATTATATAGTTTTCCATTGTTTGCTCACTTATACCAGTTTTGTTTGAGGGTTGGCACGCCAACCATATCTGTATTTTCTAAACCCTTTAGATCACTACCATAGCCCCATCCTGTTTTTCTGCGTGGTTTTACTCTGCTTTTAATTAATTGTGCTGGATCAAGTACAATTTGTTTGCCACCACCCTCTAACACATACATAGCACCGCGTCCATTAGCCGTTTGGATTTGACCTTTACTATTTTCAAGTATTTGACTGGCGGCTTTACCTTCCCAAACTTTCATACCACCTTTAGGAACAATGTAATGGACGACTTCTCCATTACTATTCCAGCTTGCCCATACTGCAAAACGTCTGCGCCAATCTTCTCGTTTTTTAAGTTTCAAATACTCCGAAGCTCGCATCCAACATATACTATTATCATTACTAGTAGGGTCAACAACGCGATATAAACTCGTCCCCTGTTTTAGTTCTACTGCCTTCATATCATGAAATGTGTTAAACTTTTTCCATAATGGTCCTTTACCTTTATCAGAAATATTGGGATAACCTTTAGGTATTTTGGGACATTCTTCTACTTTAGGATATTTAATTCTTCTGGTCACATCTACCCATTTAGGCGAACTGATTTTTATAAGTTGCACCTCACCATCAGTATGGACTTTTCTAAAATTCGCAACGTTTGTCAAGTTGGTTACTGCTTTATAGCCTCCTTCAGCATCTAAACGTATTGCTAGCCGCTCTAAAAAGTCTTGCACAGGCGCTAAAAATTCACCAAGACGTCTGTTAGCACGATTTCGTATGTCTACTACTACTTTAAGTATATCAGCTGCTTTTTTACCTATACCTGAGCTGCCATACTTTTGTACAAATTCAACAGTCTCCTTTAGATAGCCAATATGCTCGTCAAATACTGTTAAAATCTGCGTCTTATTGACTTTAGCTTTTAAACTCCTTAGTTGCTTAGCTGACCACCTGTATACGTTCCCAGAGGCTTCTTTGCGTATTAGCTTTTTTACGGCAGGACGTCCTAAAAACTTATTAAGCTCTTTTATACCTTGCTCAATAGCTGGTTCAACTGCTTTATATATCAGGCTACCTGAAAATTTGCCAGCTTTAGATAAAGGTCTCATCATGAAGCGTCTAATAGGGGCAAGTAGTACTTTAAATATTCCTTTAAATAGCGATCCTAAAACTGGAAACAGACCGATCAAGGTCAAAATTAGACCCACCCATGCCCAAGGATTACTGTCATCTTCATTTATTTTTTTACAGTTAGCGCAGATATCTCGAACATCACAAATCTGGTCTACCAACGGAATCATAGAAACGACAGTACCAGTAACGACTTGAGCAGTAGATGGTTCCGTTGCAAAATCACCTTGTATGACTACCCAAAGCCAATCGGCAATATCATTTGCTGTTTCTTTACCCTTTTGCACAGCGCCATTAACAGGTACCATAAACCATGCAAGCGCATTTGAAAGTTCTTCTTTTTTCGGTAAAAAGCTCATAGTTGCACCTTCTATTATTTAATAAAGCTTTTAGCAGCTTCTAAAACTTTAAGAAATGAATCAGGAGTAGCGTCTTCAAAATCTTTTTCTTCATATTCAACACGGTTAGCCTGCTCAGGCACATTTTCATGATGTGCTTCACCTTTTCTATCGAGTCTTCCTTTAATAACTTGTCCGCTATCAAAAAATATCTTGTAGCCAACATCAGGTATACCTTCACCATCAACTCCTAAAAGCTTAAGACCAATCCAATTTTTCATTTCTGCCGACGGCAAGAAGGGTAATTCAGTTTTAACTCCACCCCCACTGCCCCAATCCACCTTACTTGCCTTATAGCCCACCTGACTTGGCGTGATAAACGTCACATTACCACCCGATATCTCAATGCCACTACCTGCGGCTTTCAGCGTTAGCGTATCAGGCGCGATAATCTCAATACTATCTCGGCTATGGAGTCGCAGTACTTGCTCGCTATCTAAACGCATCTCGTTCTGATGTGCTTGTATGGTCACATCGCCATGAGCAGCGGTATGGGTTTGGGCTTTATTACTGTAGTAATGGATATCGCCCGCTACTAGCTGATTCATTTGCGTTTGACTGTGATGATGAGTATTGTCTGTCGCGTGGCTATGCGTGCTTTGGGTACTGGTATGCTGGCTGTGTTGTCCACTTAGCATCGCGAGATGACGCTGAGAGTCGATCAGTAGATTAGGTTGTTGCCATTGTCCTGACTCGCTTAAACTTGAGTCATTGGTATCTTCGCTAAATTGGGCAAAAGGTGTTTGCGCATCTTCTTTACTACTGCTTTGCTTGTTATTGCTGCTGCTTTCTAATCCCACGGGCTGATGGATGTCAGCTAGCTGAGCGTAAGCTTGTTGATGTTGGTCAGCAGTTTGCAGTTTGCTATGACTGTCATGACTCATGTGGCTATTCGATGCACTGTTAATATTGTGGCTACTGATATGAATACCTGTACTGCCTTGCACATTGGCGGCGGCTTGGGTCTCGATGCTGATGCCTTTGCCCCGTGCTTGACCGCGAGTATGGTCGGTATGCTGGTATAGATGACCAATGGTTAGGCTAGACTGGAAGCTGCTGCTATAAACATTAATCTGTGGGCTGTCAGGATGGGCGTCAAACATTAGCTGGTTATAGCCGTTGATAAGGCTGTCTTTGGTCGCCTCGCCTGTTCGACTGCTATCGATACTTTGAGTCTTGATACCGTCTATGGGATAAGCATGGCTTTGGTTGATAAACCAAGCTGGACTGGTGGCATCAATGCTACCTGAGTCACTGACGATACTGTTGTGCTGAGCATCAGAATTGCCTTGGCCATTATGGGTGCTACCAATGATGATGGGATGAGTGATGTCGCCACCGATAAAGTCGATAAGTACGTGTTGCCCATGGCGTAGCGGATGGGTTTGTCCCATGTGATCAGCGACTAAGTGGCTGGCAATGGGTATCCAATGCGCGCTGTCGCCGCCTTCGCTTTGCCAGTGGTATCTAATATGGGCACGGTGGTTACGGTCATGAGTGATAGCGCTGCTGTCTGTGTCTATGATGCTGGCGCTCATAAGTCCTGTTAGACTCGGATGCGGTTGCCCAAGTGTAGCAAGCTGCTCTCCATAAGGAATATGGTGATGGTGCGGAAATGGCAGGTAGCAGGCGCTGATGTGATGCACGTTATTGTCGTTGATCTCCCAATATGGTTTGATAGCTATTTGAAATCAACACTGATATAGCAGTTGCTGTATCTTGAGATAACTTATTGCCGCTTAATTGGCCAAACAACTTGCCGTATTTACTTTCGTTCTTTCCAATGAACTCTGATAGCACAGTGAACGAAGCTTGTATATCTCCTTTCAATGAGTCATAAAGTCTGTCAGTGTTGACGCTCTTTTGTTCTTGTTGTTTGATTAAAGAGATTAGGTCAGGCTGCAAATTACATAGGGTATTAATAATCCAGTCACCCACCTGTATATCAGTATTGGTACTGTTATTACCCATTCCACAAGCTCAATACTATTCTATCGATACATCTCAAATAAAGAAGAAACTACTGAATAATAAAATAGTTATCAATAATTGAATAGTTAGAATAATGAGTAAAATCCTTTTCCTATCTATAATTTCATTGACTAGCTCTATGTGTCTTATATCTGTTTTTCTATATTCTTTTTTTAAAATTTTTTTTCTCATCTGAATACCAGCGTAAGCTCCCAAATTATAGAGAAGCAGAAAAGATATGCGCAGATAATCGTTCATTTTAAAAACTTTAGTAGTGCTACTTGTAAAGTTGTTGAAAAACTCCTTATCTTTAATAACTTCGTATTGTAAAGCTAGGCTTAGTAAAGGAGCTACTGCGAACATTAGATATACAACCGGTACTGCATAAATCTCACTATCTGATTTGCTATCAATAAAAAATAACCAGTAAACAAATAGAAATGTGAAGAATACAAATGATAATAAGTGTAGGATTGATTTTTTTTTCACAATTTAATTCCTAGTATTTTCATAAACAATATTACCTGCTATCTCTCCTAAACTGCCCCCAAGTAACCCACCCCCAAAACCCCCAATCACTGCACTGAGACCTACAATGACGACACCTCCTATACCTCCTGTTCCTACAGTAAAACCTACAATTATAGCGCCAACTACCGCACCTTGTGCAGCTCCATATTCAGCGCCTATTACAGATCCTGATAGCTTTAATGGCTCAATGGCTACAGCTTTATGAAGTTTATCTGAGTTTTTAGATTTGTATGCGTCATGAATCTCTTTACTACCTTTAAATGCGTTGTATCCAACAACTAGATTACCACCAAGTTTCAAAGTCTTTGTTACTTTTCCATTTTTCTCCATATTATTTACGTAAGCATCCAAGCCTCCATTAAATGATGTCGATCTTTTCATTTCGGACTTGATCGACTTACTCAATTTATCAGTTCTTACCCCTTGATCCCATTTTAAAAACCGTAATGATAATTTATTGTTCAAAGCTTTATATATTTTTGCGTTGTCCGTTCTAAATTGAGAGAAATGTTTTGAATTACCAGATTTCGTACCTTGTGCTTCATTATAGTTACTCACTAGTGTTCCAAAATTCTTTAATGTATCTTTATTAGTTTGACTTGAGAATGTTATTACAGCACTAGAACCATCTGCAAAATAGTCAAGAAGGGTTTTATCACTATCCTTATTATCATTTGTTATTTCAGTTGGCACAGGGTTTGAAGATACGCCAACAAAATCAGCATCAGATAAAGTACTTGTGGTCAAATCTGACAAATAAACAAAAAGCTCTGGATTAAAACCTTTCTCTCTCTTCATTTTTTCAATTTTATTTTTGGCATCTTTTGCATATTTTTTCATCTTTTGAAGTTCAGTATTACTGCTATGAGATGAGTTGGATAAAATCACAACGTCACCAGGTTGTAAAGTAAGAACAGGCGTACCGATTAAATGTGGATTATTAGCTCGAAAGATGTTCTCTTCTAATTTGGTTGGTGTGTATTTATAAGCTCTTGTTAAAAAACTTTCAATAGATTCTTGTTTTTTAACTAAATACCAAGCAACTTCAGTATTATCTACACCTACTATTTTATTATTCTTCGGGTCTCTTTTGAGTGATGCTGGCGTTGTTTTGAGCTTATATCTACTAGCTCGCCCTTCCTTAGATAGTGGATTTGCCGTAATATCTTTTATAGGCTTACCTTTTATATCTTTGATGTAATATCTGACTTCTTCGACACCACGGTTAGAGAGATTATGTTTTTCAGATAGACCATTGTTACTGAACCTTCTATTTTTACCTAATGAATGTGGCTTACTACTTGTGGGTTTTGCCGAAAGACTCTTATAAGTGACTGTAACATCATATCTAATTAAGCTAATATCGACCATGTCTGATACTTCTAATTTAAGTTTTGTATAATATTTAGCCATATCTAGTCTTCTCCCTCTACATCCACTTCATCATCCTCTACTGCTTCCTCCACTTCATGAACAATCACATGCAACTCATAGTCCTTCGATTCTTCATCAACTAATAGTTTTAACTTACCTTCATAGTCAGTAATATGAATTTCTGTCGAACCATCAGGTTTAATAAGCATACATTTGGTAAAAGCAAGCGGGTTATCATCTTGGTCATGTACTATATAGCGTAGATAATAGTCTAAGTTTTCAGGTAGTTTGGCTGTCGGTAAGTGTACAGCAGGAGATCCTGCTCCACCCCCACTACCCCAATCCACTTTACTGGCCTTATAGCCCACCTGACTTGGTGTGATAAACGTCACATTACCACCCGATATCTCGATGCCACTGCCCGCCGCTTTTAGGGTTAGCGTATCAGGCGCGATAATCTCAATACTGTCTCGACTATGAATACGTAGGACTTGCTCACTATCAAGTCGCATTTGCGCTTGGTGCGCTTGTATAGTCACATCACCATGAGCGGCGGTATGGGTTTGGGCTTTGTTTGAATAGTAGTGAATGTCTCCTGCCACCAGCTGATTCATTTGCGTCTGGCTGTGATGATGAGTATTGTCTGTCGCGTGGCTATGTGTATTCTTGGTGCTGGTATGCTGACTGTGTTGTCCGCTTAGCATCGCGAGATGACGCTGAGAGTCGATCAGTAGATTAGGTTGTTGCCATTGTCCTGACTCGCTTAAACTTGAGTCATTGGTATCTTCGCTAAATTGGGCAAAAGGTGTTTGCGCATCTTCTTTACTACTGCTTTGCTTGTTATTGCTGCTGCTTTCTAATCCCACGGGCTGATGGATGTCAGCTAGCTGAGCGTAAGCTTTTTGGTGCTGGTCAGCAGTTTGCAGTTTGCTATGACTGTCATGACCCATGTGGCTATTCGATGCATTATTCATATTGTGACTGCTAATATGAATACCGCTGCTGCCTTGTATAGTACTAGCTGCTTGGGTTTCGATGCTAATACCGCGTCCTCTAGCTTTACCACGTGTATGGTCGGTTTGCTGATACAGATGTCCAATGGTCAGGCTAGACTGGAAGCTGCTGCTATAGACATTAATTTGCGGACTGTCAGGATGGGCATCAAACATTAGCTGATTGTAGCCATTAATGAGGCTGTCTTTGGTCGCCTCTCCGCTGCGACTGCTATCGATGCTTTGAGTTTTGATACCGTCTATAGGATGAGCATGGCTTTGATTGATAAACCATGCGGGGCTAGTGGCGTCTATGTGGTCAGAATCGCTAGTCAGACTATTGTGCTGAGCATCAGAATTACCCTGGCCGTTATGGGTGCTACCGATGATGATAGGATGAGTAATGTCGCCACCGATGAAGTCGATAAGGACGTGCTGTCCATGACGCAAAGGATGGGTCTGTCCCATGTGGTCAGCGACGAGGTGACTGGCGATGGGTATCCAATGCGCGCTGTCACTATTGTTATCCTGCCCATCTTCTTCTTGCTGCCAGTGATATCTAATATGGGCACGATGGTTACGGTCATGAGTAATGGCGCTGCTGTCTGTATCAATAATACTGGCACTCATCAGACCTGTCAGGCTCGGATGCGGTTGTCCAAGTTTGTCCAGCTGTTCCCCATAGGGAATATGGTGATGGTGCGGAAATGGCAGGTAGCAGGCGCTGATATGATGGACGTTATTATCATTGTCGTCATCATTATCATGGTTCGTATTGGACTGCAAGGTAATAGGATCAAAGGGTGCTGCCCCCAACCAATCCGTAGGAATATGATTATTAATGTGCTGATGAATAGACACTAAACTGATGGGATCGGTTAAATAAGGGTTGCCATCGATATAGTGGCTACTTGGCAAACTCAGATGACGGATATTACCAGTGAGGCTGCCTAGATTGGCACGCTGCTGCTGGTTCTGCTGGTAGCGGGTGGCGAGCTTATCGAGACTGTCATCATCAAAACGGCTATGACTGTGCATAAAGCGCTGATGCGTGCTGTTTGATGAGTCGATAGGTTGCTCGCTACTGCTACTGCCAGTATAGATACTCATCAAGCGACTGTCATAACGATGTAAGTCGCTTTGCTGAGTATGCTGCGCAATACGGGGACGAATGGCAGTGATGCGGTCTTGTCTATCAGCAAGGTTGGCAGGGTTTTGACTGAGGATGCTTTGGATATCATTGACATCAGGACGCAATTCTTCTCCATCACTAGGTAGTAAGATTAGAGTGTGCTTGTCGATGTCGTGACGGTAATAGCCTGTGATGCCATAGAGAGCAAGGTATTGGGTTAGATAAGCAAGATCGGTTTGGTTGTATTGGACGCTGTGCTGAATATGATAGTTGCTGTCATCACTGAGGCGCTCGTCAATCTCAACGTTCATATCGTATGGACTGATAATATCGGTAATTAGCTCACTGAGACTGAGATGATGATGACGGCGATTATGACTGTTCAGGCGTAATTGACCTAAGTTAGGTTCACAGATGATGCGGTAGGCGGCCATACCACTGTTACTACCGAGAGCAACGACTTCGGTGATGATACCGTGACGGGTTTGGCTTGGCAGTAGCGTGTCGCCCGTATGCCAATGTATCGAGAGACTTTGCCCTAGCCATTGCTTTATATCCAGTCCTGCCCGTGGATGCAGTAGAGTAATGCTAATACGGTAGCCGCAATAGAGGGCGAGCTGGCGCTGCTGATAAGACTGCTGTCGTTGATCTTGATGATAAGGGCTTGGGTAGGAAGTAGGCACTGGCATAAGCGCGGGCTTACTCCAAACGCTGTCGGGCAAAGGCATGCCAAGTAAGCTTTCAATCAAGTCAGCCTGTTGAATGAGACTGGTAGCAATATCAAGATGGGCACTACTCAGTTGCACATGCCGCTTTGTTTGAGTCCATACCATGGTAAGCCCTTTTTTATCAGTCCAAAGGTGGAAAGTTTAATATTGCAAGATTATAATTTGTGCACAGATTGCCCGTTAACTAAGTATTCATTTGTCGTTGATTCAATTAATAGCCATCGTCAGATGAATCACGTTTGGGTTTGATTCCAATCATGTCAGAGAGTATCGCTAACTGATCTTCGTTTTTGATGATATGAGTGAGCCATTGGTCGAGCGGCATATCCGCCCAATCAATCGCCCGACCGAGTAAAAACGTCACCGGGCTGTGCGGCTCATTGGTCGAAAAATAATCTTGAATTTGACCTAATAGTTTAAGCGCTTGCTGACGATTGCTTTGATGATCTCGGTTACTAGGATTAAAACTGGTTGAGCTAATATTTTTTGTGCTAGCAGCTTGTCCACTACTATCAGACATTGCACTTTCACCAATACTGTCCATAGTATCGGCTACGCTTTCTTGAGCAGAAACACTACTAGTATCAGAATATTCTGGTATCAACGGTCGCAAATGTTGGGTCAGGGCAACCAATAAATCCGTGACTGGTGCGAAGACTGGCGCATCCATGCCCATCAAATCATTTAACTGATCAGTCAGGGCCTGCCACTGCTCAGTAACTTTTTTAAGATTACTCATCAGTGCTTGTTGCCAAGTCTCACTACTGGTCTTGATGGCGTGGTTATAGTCACTTAGCGTTAATTGATTGGACGTTTCGCTATCGGGATTTTGCTGACGCTGCTTATCATGATCACGCGCGGTTAGATAGTAATTGTAGTTATATTTTTCTGTCTTTGTATCAGAAAGTGATAGCTGCTTAATATCATCGGATAGCGCTTTGACGAACCATGACAACAGCCCTGCTCTGATGTCCATACTGTCTTCTTCACCATCTAGCGGCGGATACATAGTGAGCCAATACTCGTCATTGAGTGTCTGTAGCAGACTTAACCCCTGACTAATACCTGCTAAATGGTCGGTGTGACTCAACGCATCGACATACCAAAGTGCCAGCTTCATATCTTTACTAGTATGGCTGAGCAAATCGGCACATTGGTTTTTGACAAAATCCCAGTCAGCCACTTTTAGTTCAGTGACCCAATTGCCTTGTGCCAGTAATGGGTCATCTTCTTGACGAGCAGCAACGATGGCATTAATACGTGGATCGAATATTAAGTCTTCACCGACCCCATGACGACTGCCTTCAATCGGCGCAATAAGAGTGTCAATATTATTTACTAAAGAGTTATCGTTACTCATTATAATGACTCCTCTTTAATAGCCTTTTTAGTAGGTTTTTTGCTGGCGACTTTTTTCACTGTCGGCTTTTTAGCTGAAAGGGGTTTTCTTGGTGGTTCTTTAACTTGATCCTCAACTTGATATTCAGTTTCATCTTCGCTGTGTTGCGCCATTTGATTGAGCGCCACAACGGCATCAGTATCCAGACGGTAGGCAAAATTATCGTCCGCATCGACGAATACGGTAATTTTCTTTAACACACTTTGACTGTCATCATGAGCCAGTAGCTGACCCGCCATCTGCGGCAGCAAGGTATGACTGATAATCGCATCGGCGTTACGTGCACCAGAATCGACCTCATGACAACGCGATAAAATCAGCTCAATCACCTCATCATCAATGACACAAGGCACATCATAATTGTTATGAATACGGCCAGTGATTTTGTCCAGCTTAAGGCGAATAATTTCTGCGAGCGCATCATCCGTTAATGGATAATAAGGAATGACCGTTAAACGACCCAAAAACGCGGGCTTAAAGGCTTTATACAAATGCGGATTAATGACTTGTTTTAGGCTATCACTGTCTGGCAGGCTAAAGTCAGTAACACTCGGATCTGTATTGATACATGCCTGCATAATCGCAGACGAACCAACATTACTTGTCAATAAAATAAGCGTGTTTTTGAAATCAATTAAACGCCCTTCGCTGTCTTCCATCACCCCTTTATCAAAGACCTGATAAAACAAATCCAATACGTCTGGATGGGCTTTTTCTACTTCATCAAGTAAGAGTACGCTATAAGGACGACGGCGAATCGCTTCGGTTAATACACCACCTTCACCATAGCCAACATAACCTGGAGGCGAGCCTTTTAACGAAGCAACGCTATGGGCTTCTTGATACTCTGACAGGTTAATCGTAATAAGGTTACGCTCACCGCCGTACAGCACCTCTGATAGCGCCAGCGCGGTTTCGGTCTTGCCTACACCACTTGGCCCGACGAGCATAAACACACCTTGCGGACGATTGGGATCATCTAAGCGGGCTTTTGCGGTATGAATCCGCTTGACGATAGCGGCCACCGAATGATCTTGGCCGATGACCCGGGCTTGCAAGGTATCAGCCAAACCCAAGATATGGTCTTTTTCATTACCTGCCATATCATTCAGCGGTATTCCAGTCCAATCTGAGATGATCTGCTTGATGACCTGACGATCCAATACGGGATGAATAAGGCGCTGCGTCTCTTGTACTTGTTTTAACGATTGCTCGATACTTTGATATTCAGCTTGTTTGTCTAAGCGCTCTTTTGCACTAAGCGCATCAGAACCATCTGTCTTGTCATTCAACTGCTGATTCAAGGAATCAAGCTGATCATTAAGCTCGCGCTGTTCGTGCCAACGACTGGTCATATCAGCAATGCTTTGCTGATTGGTTTGGCGCTGCTCATCTAATACGGCAATTTTTTGGCTGACTTTTTCTTTTTCGTCCACACCGCCAATACGCTCAAGCTGCTGACTGAGATTATTGATATGCTGCTCTAGTTGCAACCCTTTCGCTTTTAATCTGTCGAGTTGATTGGGTATAGCCGTCTTTGATAAACTCACCCGTGCAGCCGCCGTATCTAATACGCTGACCGCTTTATCAGGCAGCTGCCTATCGCTGATATAACGTGCGGATAGCTCAACCGCCGCTTGTAGCGCATCGTCATCGATTAATATGCCAAAATGATCCTGCATCTTGGCACTCAACCCACGAATCATCGCTA
The DNA here is from genome assembly GCF_022129225.1 of Psychrobacter sp. Ps7. NCBI lineage: Bacteria > Pseudomonadati > Pseudomonadota > Gammaproteobacteria > Moraxellales > Moraxellaceae > Psychrobacter > Psychrobacter sp. Ps7. The sequence continues at coordinate 23,017 of NZ_JADQAH010000033.1, forward strand.
CTGCTGTCTCGATATCAGGCTCATCGACTTTGACCACTTGAAAGCGGCGTGACAATGCCGCATCTTTTTCAAAGTACTTTTTATACTCTGACCACGTCGTCGCAGCAATGGTTCTAAGCTCACCTCGAGCCAGCGCGGGCTTAAGCAAATTGGCTGCGTCATTTTGACCCGTTTGCCCGCCACCGCCGATTAAGGTATGCGCTTCATCAATGAACAAAATTATCGGTTGTAGCGAGGCTTGTACTTCTTCGATGACTTGCTTGAGACGGTTTTCAAACTCCCCTTTGACGCTCGCCCCTGCTTGTAGCAAGCCCATGTCTAGACTGCGTATCGTCACGTCCTTTAACTGATCTGGCACTTGACCGGCGACTATCTTTTGCGCCAATCCTTCTACCACTGCTGTTTTACCTACCCCTGCCTCACCCGTCAAAATAGGGTTATTTTGGCGGCGACGAATCAAAATATCGATCAACTGATGAATTTCAAACTCGCGACCGATGACTGGATCTATTTGCTCAGCGCTGGCTTTGGCAGTCAAATCATAAGTATATTTATCCAACGCAGGGGTTGGCTTAGCTTCAGTTTGCTTAGTGTCTAAAGATTCTTGGTTGTCAGTATCACTGTCTGCACTATTCGCACCATCATCAGCACCCTTATTAACGCCTTTACTATTGGTAATTTTATTACTGCTTGATCCACTGCCCTCAGTACTACCGAGACATTGACGCTCATAATCATCTTTTAGGGTAAAGCGGTCGATATACTGTAGCTGTTCAGGAAGGGTTTTGAGTAGCGATTGATAACGCTCATAAGCCAATAGCACGAGCAATATATGACCAGAGCGGATTTCTAGTGGACTGTTATTATCAGCACTTTGAGTATGCTGACTGCTTGCAAGCTCCCATGCATCTTCTAACAACGTCATCAAACCTTGACTAAATACTGGCGTTGAACCTGTGGCCTGACCAAAGGTACTGAGCAGATCTGTTATGTCAGCTAGCAATGACTGCTGATTAATTTTATTTGCTTTTAAAATTTGAGCCACGTCATTGTGCGGCGTCGCAATCAGCTCATGCAATAGATGGACAATATCTACTTCACGATGCCCATTATTAATACAAAGCCTAGCGGCCTGCTGCAAACACTGTCGGCAGCTCGGGCTTAAGCGGGTAATTACAGCTTTTAACTGGCTCATAAATCTTTTCCTTTAGCATTCTTATTAGACTTAATACCAAACCCAAAAAGTAAGATTAGCTGTGTCAAACTCGCTTAGCCTACAAGGCGTAGTACTTTCACTCGTTTTCCTTGCCACTCTAATTTCTGTGAATGGTATAAAATTATTTTTATTAAACGGCGATATAAAACTGATATACAAAATTAGAGCAGCTATTGAGCATTATTAGTAAACAAGCAATTTATAGTTGATTTACTTTAAAACTGCTTATATACAACTATTAACCGTATTTTTCTAGTAATACCTTTCTACTGAATAGGCAGCGCATAGCGGGTGTCATCATGATGCTGCGTCGCTGGCTGCGATATCAAAAACCCACCCTGACCCAAACTACCGAAACTGCTCTCAGATAACGACAAAGGGGTGATGTATTGCTTGTCCAACTCGAGTTGCATCTCGACCGCCAAGCAAACACCGCACCATTTACGGATAAAATCAATAATGACTTGATACATATCCCCTGCTGGTAACAGTCTTAAATAACGCTCCGCGTCCAACTGATGAAAGATAATTCTAATCTTGCTATCAAACTGTACGACGCGCGCACCGCAAAATGCGGACAACCCAAGGGCAGCATGCTGACCACCAAGTGCTGTCTGTTCACTAGCTGGTAAATCAAACCACTCCGGTACGAATTGCTCGACACTGACGGTGCTGTCTAAAAAATGCGACAGTACATGTGACAACTGATCGGCTGTCAGGCGTCCTGGGGCGATCATGCCAGCATAAGCAATCAAGCTATCGATGGCGGTTAGCTTCTTCGGCTGACGCGCCAATGCCCGCAAGCTCAGTAGGTAGTTGTCTTTTTTATTATTTATCTCATACTGTAATGGCAGGTTATAAAACCAACTCGCTTGCACATACAAATCGGTTAAACGATGGTTAAATAAATCTAAAAATGCCGGTGCTGCTTTATCTTTTGCATGATTGACCCGCGACGCCAGATGATCGGTATACATCGCTGGCAAGGCTGACAACGGGCCAGTCAATCCGATAACTGCTGGATAAACCTCTATCTGTCTGGCTTTTAATGAATTAGCCTTTACTTGACCATCCTTTAATGAGCTGCCACTGTCTTCCATATTGTCCTGAGCAATGATTGACATCGACTCAATTTCAGCTTGCGGATAGGCCAATGACAACGAGGCACGGTAACGTACCTCAATAGGTGCATGCCCCATACTGACTTCATGCCGAACCAAACGTAGTGCTTGGATTAACTCATAGGATTGCGGCGCCGCCATTAGATCCGTTAAATAAGAGGACTGAGACCGCTGCGTGGCTGACATCTGTATACCTCCTCTTTGGTCACAGCATCACTGATGGACACTTCAACAAAGCTGTTTAAGCTGGCGTGATAGCCAAACACATGCGCCAATAAATGGGCAAACTGGCGAATACTGACACCGGCGAAATTCTTTTGATTGATGTTAATGTTAATCAGCGTACCGCGCACGAACCCGGGTTGAGGCAAACGCTGAATACGTCTCGCTTCAATACTGGTCTCGACAGAGACGATACCTTCGACCAACAGTTTATTGGAAGCAGATTGCGTAATGTCATAGAGCGACAGATACTCTTTCATCAGCTCCGCATCTTGGGCGGCAAGCGATAAAAAATTCAGACTAATCAGCGATATTAACCGCCAGCGCTCCTCTCCGGTATAGTCAAATCTTGCAGTTCGGGTTGGCTGCTTCAATAACGACAGACTGCTAAACCCCGACATCCCTTCGCTAAACAAATCACCACGGCTTTGCCCGAACACTACTTGGGATGGCAAATCTCTATTGGTACACAACAAAGACGCACTCATGCTCACCGCACCTGATAAATCCTCGCGGTTCTTTTCTACAAACATAATCTGATATTCAAAACCCTGTTTGAACTCAGCCATATCCTTATCACGTTTAATATGATAATAACGACCTTCATCTTGCTGCTCATAATGATTGAGTGCATAAAATGGATGATACTCACGTTGTATCAAGCGATTGTCACTTTGCTTAGATTCTATGACTTTATTAACCTCATAGATTTCATGTTGAAAAAGTGCGCGCGTATCAGGCACCAAATCATAATAGACAGAACGATGCGTCACTTGGATGGGCTTAGCAGCCGCTTTGAATAAATTGACGACGGGCGTGCAAAACAGCTTGATACTGCTGGCACTGAGCTGCTGCAAGTTTTTTAGGCGGATAGTATTTTTTTTATCAAATCTAAAGTAACAGCGAATCTCAAAGCCATTGCTATCGATCTTTAAATTTGGACAAACCTTACCAAGATTAAGGCGTAAGAAATTGAATTTTTCAGGGAAATAGAAGTATTCTTTTAATAAGGCAGAGGCAGCATTACTCACTCGATGGCTCGGAAGAATTTGCTGCTCAGGATCGAAGCCTATAATCTCAAACGGACTACCCGTAATCTTATTGACCTGCCTACCATGCAGATGCGTTTGCTTGACATCACACCCTAGTAAATCCCATAGACTGGTGCCCTGACTGGCGTCCTCGTCTATATACAAATCTAACGAGTGGTTTAATAAGGCTTGATAGTCAAAGCTTGAATTAAGCCCCTTAAATTTGATACTAATACAGCCATTAAGCAGTCCATGCTGATTGTCATACACCTCTTGACGAGTTTCAAAGTCGACGCTATCTATCTGTAGCGGCAGCAAGGTCACATCTTGGGTTGACTGAAACTGGCAAGGCGTGCCATTTATTTTTTGGCTGGCGAAAGGGCTATTTTTAGGGACTAAGACTGCCTCGCTCATCGCATTACCCTGTACGCCTAGATTGAACTGTGCAATAGAGACCGATGGAAAAGGTTTGAGATAATCGGGATAAACGACTTCTAATAGCGATTCGGTAAAATCAGCGTATGAATCGTCCAATTTTTTATTGATACGCGCACTGATCAGCGAAAAAGCCTGTATCAACCGCTCTATATGCGGATCATCTACGGTATCGTGCCCCATCAACAACCGATTGGCTATTTTGGGATATTTTTTGGCAAACTCTTTTGACTGTTTATTAAACAGGCTAAGCTCATGCTCAAAGTAAGGAAGTAGACTGTCCATGACGCCTCAATATATTGATCGCTGCTAACTGTATAAATTGAGCGGTAGTAGTAGTTATTTCATTAATGGGATAATGATTATTTTATTAAGTAACGCTGAGAGCTTGGCTCAAAGAACGCATCGAAGCTGACCAGCTCTTGTGCTGGATAAACCTTTAATAATGCTTCAATAGAAAAACACAGTTGATTGACATCAACAGCACCAATATCTAACGAGACGCGAACGTTTTTTAGTCGGGTATCTTGCTGCTCGACTGTTTGAGCTATTTGGCGACAGATATAATCACAGTCAGTAGGATTGGCACTGCTGAGTCCCACAAAATCTAATATGCCAAAATTCAATATCGATGAACGCACATGCTGATACTTTTGCAGTCTACTAGACACCACACAGCGCGTATTCAATAAAGCTTCAAGGTCTCGTGCGACCGAAGACTTTAGCTCATCGATATTAAGACGACGAACCACGAGCTCATGCGACAAATGACGGGGCTGATCATCAAATAACTGCTCGAACAAATTTGGGCGAAATCCAATTTCTTTGTTAGAAGCGTTAGTGGCGTAATTCATTGATATAATCACTCCTATTTAACAAACAAAAAAGAAAGGCCTAGATATAAACCTTTCTTTTTCGGTTCGACACAATAGATGACACCTGATACAACCTAAATTAGGCGGTATAAGTAGCAGTATTGTTGGCTAGTGACCATTTTTTAGTCACAGCGCCTTTAGCAGTACCATCGATATCTTGCTGGGTGTAAGTCCATTCAACAGCGGCATACTTGATACCGACTTTTTCGATTGGTACGCCTTCAGAACGTACCGTTGGCTCGACACTTGCGATCAGCGCATGCTTAAGTTTTACTTCAAGATATTTAACGCGTTTGTCACCGTTGGCACGATAAAAATCAATTTGGATCTCATCAAAAGTATAACCAGCAGAACACGCTTCCCATAGTTTAGGGCTGGTCGAGTCCAAGTCTTTCATAAACGTCATGTCAGCATGCTCACAACGCTCAGAAGTATGACCACCAACGCTACTTGCTGTCGCTGATTTTGGCTGACGGATCAAGTGATCCCAAGTATTTACTTCAAGCCAACCTTTATGCTCGCTATCACGAGACTCGCCATCAATTTTATATTTACCGCGGAACTGAATATAAATATCTTTCATATCACATACCTTTTTTAAAATTTAAATTTCACGTTAGTTTTAATAAACGATCAGCTGTTGCTAGATTGCGGCAGTTGAGTGACCAGACGCAAAGAAACAGACAATTCGTCAAGTTGAAAGTGTGGTCTCAAAAAGACCACGGACTTGTAGACACCAGGCTTACCCGGCACTTCTACAACTTGTACAGAAGCTTCGCGCAGTGGGTACTGGGCTTTTGCTTCTTGTGAGGCGCCGTCATCTAGCAAGACATAACGAGAAATCCAGTCATTTAAAAACGACTCAACATTACCAGGCGCTAAGAAGCTGCCTACCTTATCGCGCATCATCGCTTTTAGGTAATGGGCAATACGTGACACCGCCATAATGTATTGGATCTGCGTCGATAGCGCAGCATTGGCGTTGGCATCATCGTTTTGATAAGTTTTGGCTTTTTGCACCGACTGCGCCCCAAAAAAAGCAGCGTAATTGGTATTTTTGCAATGGACTAACGGGATAAATCCTAAGTCGCTCAACTCTTTTTCTCGGCGATCGGTGATAGAGATTTCCGTTGGACATTTAAGTGCCAAATCCCCTTCATCCGTCTTAAAGGTATGAACAGGTAACCCTTCAACCAAGCCACCACCCTCAACGCCGCGAATGGCAGCACACCAGCGATAGTCAGAGAAAGCCGCCGTCAAGCGTGAAGCGAACGCATAAGCCGCGTTCACCCATAGATAATCGTCATGATTATTACCAGAGACTTCTTCCGTAAAATTAAATCCTTCAACCACCGTGCCATCTTTAGGATCGTAAGGCAGACGACCTAAAAAGCTAGGCACAGTTAACGCAACATATCGCGCATCTTCTGACTGTCTGAACGCGCGCCAGCGTATATATTCAGCGGTTTCAAATATCTTTGACAAATCACGCGGGCGACCAATGTCGGTAAAGGAGTCGAGACCAAACATTTCAGCGGAAGCCGCCGACACAAAGGGTGCATGAGAAGCGGCCGCAACATGAGACAATTGCTCAAGAAGATACATGTCTGAGTTTTGGCGAGTAAATTCAAAGTCACCAACGATAGCGGCATAAGGTTCACCACCGAAGCTACCGAACTCTTCTTCGTATATTTTCTTAAACAGCGTGCTTTGATCAAAATCAATTGACGATTGAAAATCTTTAGTCAGTTCGCGCTTCGTAGTATTCATCATACGAATCTTTAGCATGGATTCCGACGGAGTCTGGCTACATAAATAATGCAAGCCACGCCAGCTGGACTCTAGCTTTTGAAACTCGGGCGCGTGCATGACGGTGGTCAGCTGCTTGGAGATCAACGCGTCAATTTGGGCAATACGCGCGTCAATCGATGCGGCCAAATTATCTGACAACGTTACGGTGCCTTGCATGACTTCATTGGCAAGCTCTGCAATTTGCGACTTGGCACGATTTTTTTCGTCATCAGACTTGGCAACGTTACTTTTATTGACGATTTCTTCGAGTAAGTCGTAACTGTCATTATTTAACGCATCAGGTGCTAGATTTTGCTGGGCTTGGGCACTCATCGTTTAATCCTCACCATCGGTTTGATTTTGTTCCGCCATTTTTTTGACTTGCTCAGTGTTCTTAAGCACGTCATCTAATAGGTCTTCAAGTTTTTCGTTGGCCGATATTTTATTGCGTAAATCTGCTAAGCGATCTCGTGCTTGTACCAATTGCTTTAGTGGCTCAATTTGATCAGCAACCGCTTCAGGACGAAAATCGTTGATACTATTGAATGCCAAATCAACTGCGAATTCGCCGCCTTTATCACTTAAGTCATTGCTTACTCGAAAGGTCGCACGCGGTGCTAGACCTGACATCACCTCATCAAAGGTATCCAAGTCCACTTCGACAAATTTTTTGTCTTTAAAGCGTGGTTGTTCAAGGGTGGAATCTCCTGAAAACTCTCCCAAAACGCCAACGACAAAAGGAATTTCCTTGGTTTCGATCGCATCGCCTACTTCAACGTCATAAGTCAGATGCACCCGAGGCGCACGTACTTTTGCGAGTTTCTTTTGTACACTGTCTTGCTTTGCCATAATAAGTTACCTCAGCAATGTCTAGTTTGAACGCAATATACTGAATGGATCAGTCGATTTGGCGTTACTTTTTTTGGTAGGTGAAGGTTTAGTAACAGGCTTAACTTTTGGTGGTCGTGGCGGTTTTTTTACGGCTGGTTTTTTCATAGGCTTCGATGCTTTTTTTACAGACACCTGGGGCTGAGGTTTTGATTTAGTGCCTGATTTACCGCTTCTAGGCTTGACGACTGGCGCTGGTGGTTTCGGCAAAGACTCATCGTAATTGAAACCATAGATATCACCATATATTTTACTTAAAGCGTACTGATACTCCTTCAAAAACGCTGCGTCCACTTCATCAGTGAGATAATCTGACTGCAGTTGGCTTTGGGAGACGATAGCGCTGCTATTGAGTAGTATCTTTTTTAGCTTAGCAGTGCTTTGACCCAGATCAATGGCTTCACTGGCTGCGTAAACAGCATAAGCATGATAGCCATTGTTAGAATAAATCTGCGCCAAAATCTCCCATGCTAGCGAGTCATTAGGATTACGAGATACTCTTTGGTTCAAATCCGCGACCAGTTGATGCAGTTGCGGTGATTTTGCATCAGCATTTTTGAGTGCCGAAAATTGATTTATGATGCTAGAACCGGGGTCTTTTTCTTGTATGACAAGCTCACTATGGGCGGTAGTCATTGCTGAACCCATGATGAACAGACCTGCCAAAAACGCTTTGGATAGCGTAAAACTGACTCTAATATTGCTTCTGATACTGGTCATTGTAAGTCGGTGCTCGCCATTATTGGTGTGAGATAAATACATGTGCCTGCTCAACATTATTTTAATTAGACGCGTTAACTAAAGTGGTGATATTGGTGAGCGTTTCATTCAGTGTTGCCTTATCACCACTATTCATCAAACTATTATCGTGATAAGCATCAATATTACTTTCCATCACTTTAACTGCTGAAAGCATGGCAAGCTGACGTGCATCAAGCCTTTCATTATCAACGCTTAGAGCCTCATTAGCTGCTCTCAATGCCCGTGCATAGCGTTTTGCGTCGTAGTTATTTTTGGCAATAGTCATCCACGCTTCACTGCTAAGTTGATTGCCGTTTGACAAATAGGCAAGCGAAGGCTCACTCAACTGCTTCACTATTGGTTTGCTGACCGTGGTTTGTACATTTTTCTGAGCAGTGGTGCCACAACCCGCTGTCAATAAAGACGCGCTAAGTAAGACTGATAGCAGACCTGCGGTGGCAAGTTTATTACGATAAATAGGATTCATAACAACAGGATCATCACTAAAAATATAAAAGGATAGATTTTTTAAAAGAAATAAATATAACTAAAGTTCATTAATCATAAAAAATCAATGAGGTTGATTATACATATACTTGACAATATTTCAATAAACTCTATACTTTTCTTAATAAATAATTTAGTAAATCACCCATTCAAGCCATTTTCTTGGTATAAAATACGCAGTAACGGTACCCTTCTTATGCCTTCTAAGACCAATCGTCTACATAATATTACCGTTCATACTGATAATCCAACGATAAACACCTTTTACCCTGTTTCGTTTTGCGGTGCAAGCGGCATTAATCAATCTGACAATATTGACATACTAGTGTTTAGTTATAATTTTATCGAATCGAACGCTTGTTTATCATTAATCAATGCTCCGATATGCTTAACCACGTTTTCCGCTGATCGTACCGCTAGCTGTCGTACTGGGCTGATACGCGGCATCCGTTATCAGCAATCTGATGGCGCGATGCACTTTTATACTTTAGAAGTTGTTAGCCCCGATTGGCAGTTGGCACAGTCGATACATACCCGCAGTTTTATCAATCAATCGACGCTCGATATTGTTACCCTCATCCTTAGTGATTACGATTTAAATTGGCAAATATCTGAGTCTCTTTTGTCATCAGATGATGAATCATCCGCACGTTTATCGGCACCTTTATCCATGCGTATACAGTCGGATGTCAGCGACTATGAATTTGTTACTGGTCTGCTCGCTGATATTGGTATATCGACTTTATGGGTGTCAGGGAATTCCGTTGATGAGCTTGGCACGTGGTGGTTGGTTGATGGTTTAGACACAGGCGAGCTCATACCGCTGACCTATAGTTATGCTCAGTCATCCGTACAATCAGGTCAAGATAGTGTCAATACGCTACAAATGAGGTCGCAGCAACTTGGCAGTGATAGGGTAATAGTACGAGCAGATGGGTTGGCGGCAGATACCATTTATGAAGGTCAAGCAGTAGATGAGTCACTGCTTGCGATAGATGACACGACGGTATTAATTGGTGCACCCTCTCGCGTGAACAGCGAGGACGCCGCTACTTATATAGCAGAGCAATGGATATCTGCCAATCGCTGTCAGCGCGAAACTTATCAAGCGACGGGTGCCCTGCGTGGTCTGAGCGTCAGTAGTCCAGTGAGTATCAATAACCTACCCTCTATTGGTAGCTTATCCACGCATTGTATCGCGGTTACCTTAATCGGTATTGAGCCTGACAACGATAGCGTGTCATACCATCATCAAGTATTTATCAAACAGTGGTTACAGCGCACTGCTCAGCATATGCACTGTCATGCAATGAATCACAATCACTTTTCAATACCCGATCATGGCTTTGACATCGCCCGCGATACTGGGGTTTGGGTATTAGCGACGTTACTTGACGCTGCTATTCCTTATTGCCCTTATCCCAGTTCTTTATCCTTTGCTAGTAGCACTTACACGGGTCTCGCCCAAGCTCGTACTGGTGACACAGGTTTATCAGCTTCCCCCAGCTATGACTCAAGTGTCAGCACTGACAATCTACAGCAAACTATTACTACGTCTGTCTGGTCAGGTATCAGCCCTCATGATGATGGCACTACCCCGCCACTGCGCTCATTGCAGCTGTCATCGGGTAGCACGCATGGTTGGCAGTTTGCGCCAAGGCTTGGGCAGTCGGTGCTGCTTAACCATTGGTACGGTGATATAGACAGTCCTGTGATTAGCAGATCGCTTTATGACGGTATCGGTATGGGTGATGTCGATGAAAAAGACATCACCACTCGTGATAGCGGACTATCGAATAGACATAACTTACAAGGCGGCGCGTCCCCTAGATGGCATGGTGGTGGTTTGGGTCATTCGCAAATTAGTGAAGATGATGGGCACAGTGGTTGGATTTCTGGTATTGCTCAATATGGGCTGACGTCCGACTCTGAAGTGACCCTAAGTTTCGATGACACGCCTAATAAAGTCGGTCTTCAATGGACGGTGAATACAGGATCACGTGCCAATGCTGAGACACCAACCATCACTTCTAGCGCCACCTTTGCCCCTGATGAGCACGTGCTTGAGCTTGGCATACTGCGTCATCGCTTTAGCAATCATCAATCAAGCGATAGCGGTCAAGGCATTAATCTGGCAAGCGACCATGGCTTACAAATCACCGGTGAGTCAGGCGTGCTGCTCTCCACCTTTGATATCAGACATAGTCAAAGCGAGCACGAGTCAGCTTGGGTCAATGATGCAGGACAACGCCAGTTAACAATGGGCACTGCGCTGAGTGAAACCTTCAAAGAGGCCAAGCAGGCACATTTGCAATCCACGGCAGCACTTAGCAATACCAACCAAACGATAGAAGCCTTTAAGACCAGTGCACAAATCATCGATGAGACCCTCAATACGGAAGTATTGGGCGCGCCCGATGTGATGCTGGTCAGTAAAGACAGTATCTTAGCGTCAGCAAGTAATACCCTATGGACGGCGAAAACAATCGTTAGGCAATCAGGCGCAACTCAGTCGGATGTGGTGGCAGGCAATTATACGCTGACGGCAAATACGATTGACTCGCTCTCTGGGGTTGGTGGTCAAGCCGATCTATCAGGACTGCATATTAGTGCCAATAGAGAGCCACTAGCGATACAAGCACAGGGTGGTGAGTTGCAATTACACAGTCAACAAAGCATGACGATTGGTAGCGCGTCAGGACAGGTGAATGTGTCAAGCCCTAAGCGCATTAAGCTGCAAACCTCAGCCGGAGCTTCTATTACCATCGATGACAGTGGTATTAAGCTGGTGTGTCCGGGGGTGATTAAGGTTAAGGCGGTGAAGAAAGAGTTGGTTGTGGGAGCATGGTGTCATTACACTCCTCCTGAAGAGCCTTATAATGAGATGTATGTGGTTAAAGATACTTTAGGTAATATCATCGCCGGGTTCGCTTATAAAATTAAGACATCTGAGGGCAAAGTTTATCGCGGGGTAACAAATGACAAGGGTGAAACAATACGGATTGGTACAGGGAATAAGTCGGTTGAATTTGAATTAACCGCCGATACTAATGAAGAGGATAAATAATGACGAGCGCTAAAAGCAATAAAAGAAAAGGATCCTTTGTACCAGTAGTACAAGATGGTAAGACAGTGAATTTATTCTTTGATGGGACTAAAAATAATTTATATAACACCGATACCTATAAAGGTTTTTCTGCAAAACAGAAAAAAGAGCATAACGAGGACGAGACCAGCTATTCCAATGCTTACTCTAATGTGACTCATTTATTTTTAAACAGAAGTAAAAACGGCTCTCAATTTTGGATCTATATGGAAGGAATTGGTACTGTTCAAGGTGATGAAGATGATGAACTGTTAGGTTTTGCTTTTGGTGATGGTGATACGGGTGTAGTTGAACGTGCTAAAGAAGCATTTGGTAAAATAGAAGGAAAGGTAGGAAGAAAACCCACTATACTCTATATCAATGTTTTTGGCTTTAGCCGTGGAGCTGCAACCGCTCGTCACTTTATTCATTTAGCCAAATCAAACCCTAAGCTTTTCAAAAAGTGGAACTTATCAGCAAGCCAAATTCGCTTTAAATTTGTCGGTTTGTTTGACACCGTTTCGTCCTATCAATATGTCAGTTTACGATCTGGCTTAATAAGCGGATTAATACCTGTCGGACAGGCTGTTAACCATAATTTTGATAATGATGTATCAGAGCTGAAGTTAGACTTTCGAAATTTGGATGCCAATGATAAAAAAATCACTAAAGTCTTTCATATTATAGCTGCCGACGAGTATCGCGAGAACTTTTCAGTCACCAATATTAGATCGGCGATTAATGGTGGCTTTGGTTACGAAGTAATAATGAATGGGGCACATGCCGATGTTGGTGGTGCCTACCCTGATAGTACTAAAGGTAAAAAATATGATATTGAAGAAGGAGATGAGACTCTAAAAACTTGGCTAATAACTAAAGAGTTTTATAAAGCCGATCAAATAAAACTGATCAAGCGAACTATTGGGAGTAATTATTATAAAGCCGAGCGTACCAATGCCGTTTATTACGACATACATAAAGTATCTTTAAACATGACAGCTCGCATGGCAACAACCTATGGCAGTATGAGCTTTATGCCAGAATTAATCACTTATTATAGTAGTTTGAGACCCGGTATTAGGCAATCGATGGGTAAATTGCCAGATAAAGTAATAAAAGGTGTTAAATGGGGAGGCCGTCTAAATCTAAGTCTAGTCGAAGGTAAGACAACTAAGGGATTTAGAAACAGCTATATACACTGGTCAGCAAAATACGTTAAAGGCTCCGCAACAGCTGATTTAGGTTTTGGTCTAAGACGCTTAAAAAATGGTGAAGGCGTACCTTTTAGAAAAACGATAAATGGTTGATACCAGTATCTATCAAATTAACAATTGAGTTCAAACAATGATGTCATCCAAATGGTCTACAACGATAAAGCTTATAACGATCGCTATCTTTGTGCTGTCATCACTGGAATTTGTGTGGCTATACAAGGAAAAACAAATGAGAGACGATAGAGTGGTCGAATGGGGGGCTCATGTCTCAGAAGCAGACTATACCCTATACAAACAAGACAATCTTACCAATAGCGTGAGTTTGCAGAAGTCAGATAAAATACGCAGTTATAGTACCAGCTTTTATCTAGCTGACGGCACTTGGTTACGCTCACTACACGGTAGTGGGGATTTTTGGGGCTATGGCAGCGCACCGCTAGGGGGCAATGAGTTCGAGCAGCCATTGCCAGATAAGGTACAAGTTACCTACTTGGATAAGGTAGCCAACCAATATTATCAAGGTGAGCACCTGCTACCCACTGCTAAAATATATGCACTGATGACTAGCACCAATAGAAAGCAGATCGACAGTAATCCAGGATCTGATAGTGCTGATAAAAACTATTATGCCATAGAACTTGGATTTGCTCCCAAGGGCTGGGTAATTGTTTTTGTCACTGGTTGGTCTGGCCGTAAAGAAATTACCTCATTTCAAGCCACGCCTATCGAGCCTGACTCAGCAACCATTGAAGGCGAGAAGATATCTAGCGGTGACGACTACCTTCTTATCGATTACGAATACTACCTAAAAAATAAAGACGTTAGCAAAAATGATAACCTTGCTGCTTTCAAGAATAAAAGCCCAAAAGGTTATGAGCAATGGCAATCAGGGGAATGGACGATCTCATCAGAGTGGTACAAGCAGATGCAGACCAAGTATCCTTGGAATCTGTCTATAACCATTGATGGACAAGAGTGGAACGGGGAGTACTACGCTGAATTTGCCAACACCGAAAGGTTTGCGGTACTGGATGACCAATTTGATAAATATAGTAAAGCGCTCAAAGCAGTACCAACTAAGATTATAACTTGGGTAGACAATAAAGGCACTGGTGAGCGCATCGAAGTTGAAGTACATCTATTTCCTAGACCACAGTGGGCAGCTCAAGGTATTGGCAAAGCCTCCTATAGACCTTACTATCAAGATCCAAATTTAAACTATTTTTTCAAATATTTTGATAGTCTGTATCCTAAGCGTTCGCTCGCTACTAACGAGCAACCTGCTAATGCAAATGATTTTGCAACGCTCAAGCTAGATTTTGATAAAGATTTAGTGTTAGAAAGCGCTTATTTACAAAAAGGTAATCAGGAAATATCGATTGAAGGTGCGTATCAGTTCTCACGTACACCAATAGATCCTACACAAGGGCAGTATGTCGCCAAAACTGGTTATCCACAATTTATCACTGCCCCTAAAATAAAAAATTTAAGTGATCCTGCTTTTGTGAATATAAACTAATTGTTTAAGCTAAAAATATTATATCGCAACAATGAACTTGACCATATTTTCCACTGATCGCACTGCTAGCTACCGTATTTGCCTTATACGAAGCGTCAGTTACCATCATTTTGATGGCGCAATACTGGGATTTGGGTATCAGCGACGTTACTTGACGCTGCTATTCCTTATTGCCCTTATCCCAGTTCTTTATCCTTTGCCAGTAGCACTTACACGGGTCTCACCCAAGCACGTACTGGTGACACAGGTTTATCAGCCTCCCCCAGCTATGACTCCAGTGTCAGCACTAATAATCTACAACAAACCATCACCACGCCTGTTTGGTCAGGTATCAGTCCTCACGATGACGGCACTACCCCGCCACTGCGCTCATTGCAGCTGTCATCGGGTAGCACTCATGGTTGGCAGTTTGCGCCAAGGCTGGGACAGTCGGTGCTGCTTAACCATTGGT
>NZ_JADQAH010000034.1:0-38005 GCF_022129225.1 Psychrobacter sp. Ps7
CGGCCTGTCACGCCGGGGGTCGCGGGTTCGAGTCCCGTCCGCTGCGCCATATTTAAAACGAATTTAGACTTTCGAGTTTAAGCAAGTTTCGCCTCAAGTATTAGTTTACTTGAGGTTTTTTTGTGTCTATTAATTCTGCCATACCTCTATTCACTTGCCTCTCATATCATTTGTCCTCAACCACCCTACCAGCTCTTCTCACTACTCTGAATCGTAATAATTATTGCTAGTGGTTTAGCCTACCAACTACTTCGACACATCTCCTTGTTTACAAAAATAATAAAGCTGACCATTTAGTCAGTTAATTTAATAAAATCATAAACTTAGGTAATATCAAATACTTAGAAGGCTTGATAGACCGTTATTCTTAGCCAGCTTATGGTTGTCACTCATTATAAAACATGCTTAACTGTTTCGAAGTGTTAAGAATTATTGCGGATAATATAGCCAACAGAGTATTTTTTATACTTTTGACAATACTTATATTGATAGTATTTATCTTCATTGTTTTAGACTGCTATCAAAAATTGACCGCGCTTCGTCTTTAGCAGCATTGACCCGTTTTGACAGGAAGTTAAAACGCGCTTCTGTCATATACCCAGCCTGCTAGGATGACCCACTCTATATAAAGGAATATTACTGTGCGTTATCACTTGTTTGTAAACCTGCCACTGGCTAGCCAATTATGTAGAACCAATATTCAGAAAAAACTGTTTTTTAGTAGCTCATTAACCACCGCTTTAGCCGCGATCGTTGCCTTGGGTACGATGAGCAGCAGCCATGCAAAGGTGCTTTTCACCGATACCAGTCTTTCTGTACTGTATGGTAATGACTATGAGCTGGTAACAGACGGAGAATTGACGACCATCACTCTGGAGCACGCATCTACCCACAGTTGGGGCGGCGTATTTTTCTTCGTCGATCGCCATCAAGGCGCAAATGATATTGAAAACAATAGATTTAAAGAAACCTATGGTGAGTTTGCGCCCAAGCTTAAGCTCACAACTTTCGATGATAGCTTTATCAAACAGCTCAATCTAGCTGGGCAATATGAGTTTGGCTCGAACAGCAAAGGCTTTAGCCAAGACAACTATATGATAGGACTAGGGGCAGATTTGAATGTCCCTATTTCAGGTATGAAGTACGCCTCTGCTTCCTTGTACCATGTCTTCAATGATAATACTGATGATGACCAGCAAATCACCTTAACTTACGGTTGGGAGAAAAACAACGTTGTGGTCGATGGTTATGTAGACTACTCTTTTAACAACGACGACTTAAAAAACCAACTACATATCAATCCGCAAATAAAGTATAACTTACAACCACTATTAGGCATTGATAATCGCTTAGAGGTCGGTATGGAATATAGTTACTGGAAAAATAAGTATGGCAGTGATACAACTCAAAATGTGCCTAGCGCTCTAGTGAAATTTCATTTTTAACCGTCTAATTGGTTTGACAAATAGTTCTAAAACAGCTCTCAACTCTTTCTCACTAAAATAAATAGTTTGTTAATAAAACAAATAGTCCTCATGCAAACTTGACAGCTTGCATGAGGATTTTCATTTTATATTTGATAAATCAACCCTTAGGATTCCACTGATTCTAAAGCTGGATACGCATTCATACGTTTTATAAGGCTGTTACGACGTATAATTATTGGCTATTTATAGCCGCTAAACAATCATTTTTAACTGACTTTATCAATGGCTATATTTTAAAATTATTCAGCATTTTCTTATCATAAAAGGGACAAAATATGGAATATAACCACATACCCAGACAATCATTGGGCTTCTTCCCTACTCCATTGATAGTACTCAGCAGATTGAGTAAAGCGCTTGATGGCCCTACTATTTTTATGAAACGAGATGACAACACGGGACTGGCATTGGGTGGTAATAAAACCCGTAAGCTTGAATTTATCATGGGTGATGCCCTTGCTCAAGGTGCTGATTGCGTGATTACGGCAGGGGCCGCACAATCAAACCATTGTCGCCAAACTGCTGCCGCGGCGGCAAGCTTAGGATTTGACTGCCATTTAGTATTGGGTGGAGAAGAACCCGAACAAACAAGTGGCAATCTTTTATTAGACAAAATTTTTGGATCACACATCCATTGGGCAGGCGCCAATCGCAAAGGAGAAGACATTCCTAAAATCGTTGAGCAGTTAACAAAACAAGGCAAAAAACCATATGTCATACCCTATGGCGGCTCCAATGAGCTGGGTGCTTTAGCGTTTGTAGAAGCTTTTAAAGAGTTGGAATCGCAACGCGAAAGCATGGACCTATCATTTACTCATATCATTTTTGCTTCTAGCTCTGGGGCAACACAAGCCGGTTTGATGCTTGGCAAAAAAATACTCAATTCGCCCGCCCAAATCGTAGGTATCAATATCGATAAAGGTGAAACAGACAAAGTGCCTTTTGATCAGTATACCGTCGCGCTTGCCAATAGCACGGCTTCCCTTATCGGTGCTGATCATCAGTTTTCAGAAACCGATTTAATACTCAACTCTGATTATGTGGGCGAAGGCTATGGCGTGGTTGGTACATTAGAAAATGAAGCCATTGCAATGACAGCTCAAACAGAAGGCATACTTTTAGATCCTGTCTATACGGGTCGTGCGATGGGCGGACTCATAGATATGATTCGGTCTGGCAAAATCAAGAAAACCGATCGTGTCTTATTTTGGCATACGGGCGGTGCACCAGCTTTATTTGCCTACTCAAGTGACTTAGATATGATGAAAAGAAATGGATAAATAAATTTTGACGCATTAACTCAAGCTATAGGTATTAACTACAATCTTATAAGCGTTGATTCAGCCGGCTCACACTAGCAATCAACGCCACCATAATCACTCCCATAATGATGAGAATCCCAGACATCATGTGCGCTGCCTCGTAATTCAGCGCCTCTACTTGCTCGTATATCGCAATCGAGACCACTTTAGTCTCATCGGATATACTACCCCCTATCATCAAAACCACACCAAACTCACCAATAGTATGGGCAAAACTTATTAAGCTGCCGAGCACAATACCGACACGCGCTTGTGGCAGAGCGACTCTGAGAAACCGTTTGAAACGGCTTGGCTCCAATAAATGTGCCACTTCCATCACGCTTTGTGGAATACGTAAAAATTGGGCGTAGACAGGCTGAATATAAAAAGGCAAAGAATAAATAATCGAACCAATGACAAGACCTTCAAAGGTAAATATCAAGGGGCTGATATGATGTTCGCTAAGCCATTTACCAATACCGACACTAGGGCTTAACAGTAATAAAAGATAAAAGCCAATGACGGTAGGCGGCAAAACCAATGGCATGGCAATGATGCCCATAAGCAAGACTTTAAGACGTGCCACAACTTGCATACGACTGGGCTTAGCGAGCCAATAAGCCACAGGCGTTGCGAACAGTAATAGACAAATGGTAGTGACACCAGCAAGCTTAATACTGACCCAAAATGGACTAAGCATATCGGACATAAGAGACTGGTCTATCATAATGTCACTGCTCGTTGCCATTCGTTATGAGGATAAAGGATCTATTGTATCTAATATTAAAAGATTGAACAGACAAATATAATGCCAGCTCTTATAAATAGCACGTTGATAAGTAAAGCACATTGATAAACAAACAGTGTAGCGTTTATCAGCCACAGTACCAGTCTTCCTGTGTCGATATTATTTATTAAAACCTGACAAGATTATGGTCTGTTGAAAAATAATCATAGCGTAAAATAAAAAAGCACCCTAATAAGGTGCTTTTTTATTTTATTCACTAAGCTCATCGTATTAAATATTACCGTCAAAAATGATGGTTAAAAAATTTCTTTTAACACGCTAATATGAGAATTAATACGAGTCAAAAAAAGTTCTATCAACCTGCTTCACCACGAAGCTAAAGATGATGCACTACGCTGAGTAATAAAGCCGTCTGGAGTCTGACCATTGTCTGCTTGCCAGCGCTGGAACGCCAACCGAGTATTGGTACCCACGATACCGTCAGCGCCTTTGGTGTCATAGCCTGAGTTGGTCAAACGCTGCTGTAAATTTCGTACTTGAGCTGTGGATAATGGACGCTCATAACGCGGCCATGATTTCTGTAACCCGCCTTGTCCAGCAAGCGCTTTACCCAATAAGCTGACACCTAGCGCATAGCTCGATGAGTTATTATAAACCTTGATCACATCAAAGTTTGGACTAAGTAGCAGCACTGGACCATCCTTGCCAGCTGGTAGCCACAGCTCCATTTCAGTATTGGCATCCAAATAAACATCAGCGATGGTATCAACACCCATCGCTGCCCATCTCGCGGCAGGCTGCTTACTACCAACCATAGAGTAATCGAATGAGGCAGGAATGGTCGCTTCGTAAAATGGCGCTAGACCTCGAACCCAACCTGAGTTGCTCAAATAATTAGCGGTGGAAGCCAGTGCATCGCCCGTTGCCCACGGATTACGGTGACCATTACCATCGCCATCCACTCCGTGCTTCAGCCAAGTATCAGGGATAAACTGCGTCTGTCCCATGCCGCCTGCCCAAGAACCATCTAGCTGCGACCAAGACACATCACCGCGCT
The DNA here is from genome assembly GCF_022129225.1 of Psychrobacter sp. Ps7. NCBI lineage: Bacteria > Pseudomonadati > Pseudomonadota > Gammaproteobacteria > Moraxellales > Moraxellaceae > Psychrobacter > Psychrobacter sp. Ps7. The sequence goes on from NZ_JADQAH010000034.1 coordinate 4,594, forward strand.
GCAATAGCGTCGCTAATGACAACAACTGAGTTTCGGCAAACTCTTGGCGACGACCATCATAAGCCAGACTCGCAAGCGAGCTTGGTATGCTGCTATTACCCGTCACCACGCCGTATGACGACTCCATGCCCCAAATGGCAGCGATTATTTCTGCATTGACACCGTACTGCGATTCTAATTGCGACAAAAATGCCCGTTGCTCGGCGAACTTACGCTTACCAGTACTCACACGCCCATCAGATACGGCAGAATCGACATATTCCCATGGCATCTTAGAAAACTCTGGCTGTCCTGAGTCAAGTGAGATGACTTGCTGATTTAAATAAGCGGTATCAAGTAGACGACGCACCGTCGCTGCATCATGGCCTGATGAAATCGCCCGCATAGAAAAATCCGACTTCCAATCAGAGAAGCTGTTATAGCTTGGCTTTGCCACTGGCTGCGGCTTGATGACAGGCTTCGGTGCTGGCTTCACTTGAATGGTTTGAGTTTGGGTAATCTGAACGCTGCCTTGACGCACGGGTTTGCTAGGTTTTTGCATCGCCTGTTGGCTGGTACACCCAACCATCACTAACGCAGGAAACAGAGCAAGATATTGTTTTTTTAACATCATAAAATTCTCAAGTATGAATAAGTAAAGCGACTCAAATAAACCGATTTAGTTAAAGTGGCTTTATTCAAACACTCTGAAATTCAAGCGCTCTGAATAAAGCCACTAAACTTGCCAAATCAGTCACTACTTGGCATCACGTTTAACGCCCCAGTACCGCACGTGGATCAATAGGATTGCCATTTAAGCGCACTTGGAACTCTAAGCCGACCTGATTGGTTTGGCCACTGTTACCCATGTTTGCAATGCGCTGACCGCGCTGTACAGCATCGCCTTCTTTGACCAGTAGCTGACTATTATGCGCATAAGCGGTGATGTAATTATCACTATGACGAATCATAATAAGATTGCCATACTCTGGCAGACCATCGCCCGAGTACAGTACCGTGCCAGATTGGCTAGCAAGTACGGGATCACCGATATTACCAGCAAACCACATACCCATCGTGCCCGCTGCCGCATCAAAGTTACGAGTCACTTGATTGCGACTTGGATATTCATAGCCTGACGTTGCGTTAGCCGTCACTTCGTATACAGGGCTTTGTGAGCTATTATTAGGCACGCTCGTTACAGGTGGTCTGTACGTTGGCTGTGTCGTTGTAGGCGCGTTATAACGATTGTTATCGGCTGGCGTACCTTGCCACAGCTTGAGCCATTGACCACTATAAATCGTATACTTGCTGTCCAAACCATTGAGCGAACCGATTTGACGGTAACTGAGACGATAGCGCTCAGCAATCTGGCTGACCGTATCGCCACGCTGTACACGATGGTAGTTAGGAACGCCTTGTGCATTGGTAATAATCTTAGGTCCCGCTTGGTTAGCTGATTGGTAAGTAGGCTTGGTTGCACAGCCCACCATCGTTAACGTTGCTGCTGTTAAAGTACCTATCAATGCCACTGTTGCAAAGCGCGATCCAGCAATAAGCTTCTTCATACAAGATTTCCTATTCTTTATGTTACTCACAAACTCCTTGTGTTACTCACAAGCATTTTGCTAACTTTTATACCGTTTAGTATTTGGCAAATACCATTATCAATCACTCGATAGTAAACCATTTTCTAAGGCGTGTCCTCATTTTGAAAATGGTGATAAAAATGAGATAAATGGCAGCCAAATAACAAAAATAGCGCAGATAATATCAGGATATTGACCAGCTGTTTGACGCATTTTGGCAGCGTAAATTTATAGCATTAACGCCGACAGCGTTTTAAGCGTGTCTGCTGGCGTATGATGCAGGCGCACTGGCGATAGACTAATATAACCCGCCGCTATCGCTTGATCATCCGTCATATCTGTTGCAGAGGATTGTAAATCTTCAGTTTCTAATGGCAACTCATGTGGGCGTTTACGTAGCGACAACCAATAAGCATCACGCCCACGTGGATCGACCACATGATGTACAGGACGCGCAATCTGACGGTGCCCTAACGCCGTTATTTTCCGACCTTTGATATCATCAGCACTATCCACATCAGGAATATTAACGTTTAATACATGATAGGGCAAATTTTTGCAAGCATCTAATATCGGTGTTTCTATCAATAATTTAACTATTTCAGCTGCCGCCATTTGATAATGACTGGTCTGCTCTTGCTTTTCTCCTTTGACGCCGCCGCCCACTAGGGAGGTCGCAATGGCAGGTATTCCAAAGAGCTGTGCGGTTAATGCAGCACCAAAGGTACCCGAAAATAAAACGTCTTGACCAAGATTGGCGCCAGAATTAATACCAGTAATCACACAATCAAAACGCGTATCAGGATACAACTCATGCAATGCCAAATGTACACAATCCGCGGGCGAACCATTTACCGCTATAAAACCAGAATCCAATTGATGAGTATATAATGGCATCGATAGGCTCAAAGCACTCGCGCAGCCACTTTGCTCACTGTTTGGCGCAACCACTACCACCTCTGCAATAGCAGACAGGGCTTGATATAATGCTAATAACCCTGGTGCATAAACCCCATCATCATTACTAATTAAAAATTTCATTCTCACTCAATATACTCATTAATGACCGCCTGTCCACTTATGAACTTTAGCCGCATAAAATTGCTATAATCAGACCCGAAAATGGTGGTTAGGTTGTGTGATCATACTGTTGACGCTGACATCTACATTGACTTTTTCTGCATACATAGTATTTATACACAGCATTTGGCAAGCGCCAAATGGTAGCTGAACTTACTATCAAAGTTAAAAAAGCCATACCGCTATCAAAGTAAAATGACACTGTGTTTATATCACAGCATGGATATGAACAAATTGATAGAGCAAAACGCGGATGCCACCATAATTTTGGGCGATTATACCCTAATAATACGCTGACACGAACCCAGTCTTTGCGCAGAATCTATTCAATTTATAATTTTATCACGATGATATCTGCATCAATAACAGCAAAAAAACTTGGCGTGACGTTACAATAGGCAACACCTTACAACAATACAAACTTATATTTTTATGCTGACGTAACTTATGAGTCTATGCTGCTGATATGTTGCTCAAAAAGAGCTTTGGCTCACAAGATATCTACACATAAATCAATATTTTATGTGACTTTTGTTTTTTTACCCATTAACATATCACCATTAATTAAAGATAAGCGAGTGTAATACTGCATGAAAAATCAATCGATATTATCTATAGCTTCTGTGATAGCAAAGACGGCGTCCAAAATTAGTCTTGCAGGACTGGTAACGTCTGTTGCCATGCTGTCTCAAGCATCCTTTGCGGCGAATAATTCTGCTACAACTATACCTCTAGATATGTCTGGCATCAATGTTACTAAGCATGAAATTGCGGTCATGCAAGTGCTATCAGAGATATGTCCACCGATGCTCAATGGCAAACAAAAACAGCGCTTTTATAAATCTTATAACGTGCAGCTTCACGAGTTGATGCCGTCTTTAGAAGATCCAAAAGCAGCGATTCAATATCTATCCACTCAGCAAGATTATCGCCAGATATTACAAGGCATTCGTAGCTGGACAATGGGCTTCTCTAAACAAGACAACAAAGCTCTATGCGAAGATTTGGCGAATGCTGAATACCAGTAGTTGATCATCATAATTAAGCACAACAATTACAACATTATAATTGGCTTACTTATCATACATTCTATCGTCTCCCCTACAATAGCTATGCCCCAGCATTGATTCTAAATTGATAAAGTCAGCTATAATTAATGACAATAAATCATGGCATTATCCGTTTTGGAACGCTGATTATGGGCTATTTAGCGAAAACTTGTAAGCTTGTTCATCAGGCTTATGAGTAACAAAAAAGCTTACGTTAATTCTGTTTATACCAACAGGATGACCGTAAGCTTTTTTATGACAGTCGAATTATTTCTATTCAAGGCACTGTGGCAGTATTAGTCTGAGCAAACGTTTACTTCTTACTACTCTTTCTTTTTAATCGGGTCTTTTTTTGCATTTATCGATTCCCCATCGGTTGGCATTTTGCTAAGATAAGGCGTTAATTTTATGTCTGTCGCTCAGCCATTACCACTCTTATTAATACATTGTTTTTAAACAGAATGTTTAAGACAGGCTACTTAAAATGATGCTTAAGATTTAGTGCAAGGTACAAGCGGTAGATACATTTGGTTTCATGATGCGGTGTAACGATATATGACAGTAAAGCGTGTAAAAAATCAGCTGGTGCAGCTGGTAGTCGGTGTGAGTATCTCTATGAGTGCAGTGATGGCAAACGCAGCCATCCAGCCGCCTGAGATGGATAATACCGCCTATGTATTGATGGATTATAATACTGGTGAGATTTTGGCACAAAAGAACGCCAATGAGTCGCTACCGCCAGCGTCTTTGACAAAAATGATGACCAGTTACATCATTGAGCAGCGCTTAGCATCAGGCGACCTCAAAGAAGATGACCAAGTCATAATGAGTCCAAATGCTTGGTGTCGTGGTAGTAGCAGCCAGTCTTGCATGTATGTGCCGGTAAATAAATCTGCGAGTGTTATCGACATGCTACGCGGTATTATTATTCAATCAGGTAACGATGCCTCAAAAGCTATGGCGGAGCATATCGCTGGTAGCGAAGCCTCATTTGCTATCTTGATGAATGAGCAAGCAGAAAAGCTTGGTATGAAAAATACCCATTTCGTCAACTCTACTGGTATGCCTGACGCAGGGCATGAGGCATCAGCACTAGATTTGGCCAAATTGTCACGTGCTATTATCAAGAATAGCGGCGACTATTATGGTATTTATGCAGAAAAAGAGTTCACCTATAACGGTATTACTCAAGGTAACCGTAATGCTCTGCTTGCAACCGACCCTACCGTTGATGGTCTGAAAACTGGCCACACTGATGCCGCAGGCTATTGCTTAGCGGCTTCAAGCAATCGTGATGGCATGCGCCTGATTTCTGTGATTATGGGAACAGAGAGCCAGCAAGCACGTGCCGATCAATCACGTGAGCTGCTCAACTGGGGTTTTGGCCACTTCACTACTGTCACCAAAGCACCTGCTGGACAATTCGTCAGCAAAGTTCCAGTCTGGTTCGGTGAAGCTGATGAAGTCGAACTAGTCACTGCGGATAATTTGCAAATTCTAACCAGCAAAACGCAAAAAAATAAAATCACGACTGTGGTAGATATTCCTGAGAGCCTAGAAGCACCCATCAAAAAAGGTCAAGAAATTGGCAAAATGATGGCCGTTATTGATGGTAAAGCGGTGGCTTCAGTGCCTATTATAGCGACCAGTGATATCGAGCAGTCAGGCTTTATGAGCCGCACTTGGCAGCGTGTCGTACGTTGGGCACAAAATCTGTTTTAGAGAATATTAGTAGAAGCTATTTTTCAAGAACATTACTGACAAAAAAGACGCCTCAAAACTGGGCGTCTTTTTTATGTCCTCATTCACCGCACAGATTTTATTATTGCTATTAAGTATAGTAAAAGCAAAATAGAACAAGTACACTAATCAAATGGCATACTCAGAAGATTACAGACAAATGATACTAAGCAAGCTTGAGGAAGGTGATAGCTTTCGAGAACTTGCAGCAGAATATCAACTTAGCCCAGCGACTATACAACGTTGGAAGAAAAACCCTAAGCGCAAGCAACGTGTTTTTCGTCCCTTAAAAATTGACAACCAAAAACTGATAGAAGATGTGGCTACCTATCCTGACAGCTATCATCATGAGCGTGCTATCAGGCTTAGTTGTAGTCCAAGAGGCATTGGTATGGCCTTAAAAAGACTGGGTATTTCTCAAAAAAAAGACACTTAATCATCCAAAAGCAGATATCGAATTAAGGCGCGTATTCCTTGAGCAATTGCATCAATTTGAAGACCAAGATAGACCCGTCATCTACCTAGATGAGAGTGGTTTTAAGTCTCATGACAATAGACCTCACGGCTATTGCTACAAAGGTCAAAAGTGCTTTGGTGAATATAATTGGCAGTTAAAAAATCAGACCAATGCCATTGGTGCCATTCATAACAACCAACTATTCGCGGTCGGGCTTTATGACTGTAGCATCGATAGCAATCTCTTTCACAGTTGGGTGACACAACTGTTAGTACCTGAACTACCCAAGAATAGTGTTATTGTCATGGACAATGCCACCTTCCACAAACGGCTTGATACCAAAGTACTTCTTGAAGAGGCAGGACATACTATTTTATGGCTGCCTCCATATAGTCCAGACCTAAATCCTATCGAGCAGATGTGGGCTTGGGTGAAAAGAAAACGTAAGGATTGGCAAATAGATTGTATAGATACGCTGTTCTTTTATTTTCTTTGGATCTGTGATTGCTTTACTTTGCCTTGACTATAGTGTCATCATCAAACTATGATAAACACTGATTTACTAGACTCAGCAAGCTTGCCCTCATTCATCATATTTTTCAGCTTAAAAGCAAGCACTCTTGTCGAAAATACGATGTTCGAAACTATTTACAGTAAATGAGTAAATGAAAGGCAACGGATTACATTAAACGAGGTTAGTACGGTAAGCGTGACAAATATTTTGACCTTATTACGTCCATACCAACCAGCGCTTAAGCAAGTCGCTTAATGCTTTATCTTTATAAGTGGCGCTATAACAGTAATCGACACCAGCTGCTTTCAAACCATGCTCAAAGCTATCTAACTGCTTCGCTCGATGTGGTGGATACCAATATACCAATAAAGCCCGATGTTCACTTTCAAATTGACGAATACGCTTGGCTAACGACTCAGCTTTACTTGGAAAAATATCTTCCGCAAACATCACCATATTCACCTGTCTTACATTCATCTCCTCTATAACCAGTGTTTCATGCTGACGATAAATGACAGTCGCACCTAAACGCTCTAGCTCCTTCGCTAAAAACCCGACTTCATGATAATAATAGTAAATAATAGTCAATCCAGCCAACAAATGCTGCTGCCGAGACTGCTGTTTATTGGTCATCGATATGGTCAGCATGAATTGGGTGCCTGACCCTAACGTACTATCTACTTCTATAGTAGCGCCCATCAGCTGAGCCATTTGCTTGACGACTGGCAAACCAACACCTGAGCCTTCATATTGGCGAGTTTGTGATGAATCCACTTGGAAAAACGGATTAAAAATATCATCGATATGAGTGCTATCGATACCAATACCTGTGTCTTTCACACTGATTTGCCAGCGATTGCTTTTATCAAAATGAGTCAATTGCGACGTAATAGTCACCTGCCCCGCTGGAGTAAACTTAATCGCATTGCTCAGTAATATCGATAATATTTGTTTTATTTTTTCCGCATCCCCTTCTAGACCATAGTCTATATGATGAATACGGCTGATCAACTCTAGCCTTTTTTGCCGAGCAATAGGCTCATATTCTGCCAACAGATCGGCGATTAACTGCAGTGGATTGAACGCAATACAATTGATACTCATCTGACCTTTTTGTATTTGATTCAATTGGATAATATGATCAAGCGACGACACCAATTTATCACTACCGTCACTGATAATTTCAACCGCATCTTTTTGTTCTCTATTGAGGGTATCGTAATCTAACAGCTGTAAACCGCCTACGATAGCATTTAGCGAAGTTTTCAGCTCATGGGTGATCATGCTTTGAAAGTTATGCAGCTGCACATCGAGGGATACGTCTTTGTTGTGTAATTGCTGCTCAAAAATAGCAAGCGCCTCATAATCTTGTTGGACTTTCTGTAAACGATCAAACAATACAGCCAAAGTTTGCTTGATTTGCACCAGTTCCTGAAATTCAAAAAGCTGTGGAATCACTGGTAACTGCTCAAGCTCTGGGTTTTTCACAACGATGTGACAGACTTCTTTCAAAGCTTCAATATCTCTGATTGGCCATTTTAGTTTGCGCAGAATGTACAATACCCAAAGTACCGTCAATATCGTGGTAATAAGCCATAGCAATATATTGCTTCGAAACCAATGTGAACGCAGGGTGTTCACATCTAAAGTGAGATTAATATATCCAACTAATGCGCTATTTTTATTGGCCTCACTAGACGCTGACGATTCTTGCTCACTATTTGATAAAGTTGTGAACGATTGCTGACTGCTGTTTAACGTATCTAGCGCGTTATCATCACCGATATCGTCACTGGTAACGGGATAATTGAAGCTGACAGTATCTGCAAATAAAGCATTCTTCCAATCATCTCTGGATTGATTAACTTCATCAATAGGTTTGGGTGTTGAATAAAATAAAATACTTCTAATGCTGGGTTCACTTTCTAACAAGAATCTCACTTGCTCAGCCACGATATCAGCACCATCGGCTGTCGATGCGCTGGTGGTCAACATGGTAGCCAATTGCTGGATATGCTGACGCTTCTCTTTATAGTGGTATAACAAACCATAAACGATAGACATCAAGAAGCCTGCCAACACAGCCAAAATAATGGCTTGTACGACAGAACGCCAAATAAGCGTAGAGATGGTTTGAGAGGGACGGTTGTTCATATTACTTAACTGAGTTAAGAAAACTTTTGATTATAGTACAGGTATTTTGTAGGAGTAGTGAGGGAAATATCACATGTTAATAAAACTTAACAACGTATGAATATATCATGATGACCGATATAATCATCATGATATAGCACATTACAGAGAAGCATGAACAATAGAATAAAACAATCTTTATCTACTACAACAATATAAAGACCATCATCATTTGGCTAAATTAACGCTTTTTATCTTTATTGGTGAATTTCTGCTTATCTTTGGTAGTAAATTTCTGTGCCCGATTACGCTCGCGTTGGCGCAACTGTTGCGTCTTCGCTTTGGTTGGCGTATCGCTCTTGTTGGCATATGGGTTGTCATTTTGTTTAAGGACAACGTTGAGCGGCGTGCCTTCGAGCTTAAATACTTGACGGAATTGGTTCTCCAGATAACGCTGATAGCTCTTAGGTAGCGCGCTGGTTTGGTTACCATGAATGACAATCACGGGCGGATTGTGACCACCGATGTGAGCAAAGCGCAGTTTAATACGGCGACCAGCAACCGTTGGTGGTGGATTGGCTGTCACCGCATCTTGCAGAATCTGAGTCAAACGATTGGTTGATACTTCAAACATCGAAGATTTATAAGCACGCAAGATAGACGGGTATAGATTACCCACACCCGTACCATGTAGTGCTGAGATTAGATGCACTTTTACATAAGGGATAAAGTTAAAGCGGCGATCCATCTCAATCTTGATATAATTTTTCTGATCAGCAGTCAGACCATCCCACTTATTAATCGCAACAACTAAAGCACGACCCGCATCAAGCGCATAGCCAATCATATGCAAGTCTTGATCAACGATACCTTCATGCGCATCAATAACAATAACGGTTACATTAGAATCTTCGATTGCTTGCAAGGTTTTAATGACCGAGAATTTTTCTACTTTTTCATCAATTCTACCGCGGCGGCGCACACCAGCAGTATCGATTAAGACGTAGTCCTTACCCTCACGTGTATAAGGAATATAAATACTGTCACGTGTGGTACCGGGCATATCAAAAACCACTACTCGGTCTTCACCCAATAGACGATTGACTAGCGTCGATTTACCAACGTTTGGACGACCTATGATCGCTAACTTCAAACCTTTTGGCTCTACGACATTCTCTTGCTCAGGCATATCAGCCGTCAATATTTCAAGCAAATTACCGACACCGCGACCATGACTTGCCGCCATCGGATATGGCTCACCCAATCCTAATTCATAAAACTCGGCAGGTGCAGCGTCGTGAGCACCATCGACTTTATTGGCAACCACATAGACTGGTTTGCCAAGGGTGTGCAAAAACTTACCAATCTCCGCATCTGCGCCGATCATACCAGCACGAGCATCTACCACAAATACGATGATGTCCGCTTCATGAATCGCTGTATGCGATTGCTCAGACATATAGTCATCAATGTTGCCGCTACCGTCATCCGCCTCACCAATACCACCAGTGTCTACAACGATAAAAGATTTGTCTTCATAGGTCGCATCACCGTACTGACGGTCACGAGTCAGTCCTGACAAATCAGCAACCAATGCCTGCCGACTTTTTGTGAACTGATTAAATAAGGTGGATTTACCGACGTTTGGACGACCAATTAAGGCGACCACAGGCTTGATACTCATGGGTTACTCTCAGTGAAAGGCACAATGGCGGGCAGTACAGTTATTCTTATAACCAGTGATATAACAGTAGTCGTGAATAAGCTGCTCTTGACCGCAAATTAAAATGAATGATAAAACAATAGCAAAAATAATAGTCAGCTATTTTACAATTAGCAAGTGATACATAGGATGACTAAATGATAAATAATAAATATGGATAACACGTACGGCGCATCGGTCGCATAGAGTACGCGAAAGCCTGTATTTAAACAAGCAATTTACACAAGGCACTAAACGCTGACGAAGCAGCGTTTGTGTTCTCTAAAATTGCAATCAACCCGTTGGCTTAACGATAATATCAAACATACTATCTAAGTAAGCATTAACCGATAAAAAGCTTAGCGGGCTAATTGCCAAATAGCAACCTGTCCTGATGTGCTCTGTGTCATTAAACGGCTGCCTTGTACTTGCAAGCTACTCAAAGCACCCTTAGTTTGTACACGGCTAACGATTTTACCGCTAGCTGGATCAAATAAGTGTACCATGCCGTCAAAATCACCCACGGCAATATAATTGCCAATCATTACAGGATTGGTTAAATGACGATAAGCCAGCTCTTCACTTTCCCAAAGAACCTCACCATTACTTCGATTATAGGCAACCACTTTGCCCTCTAAGCTGGTACCAATCACTTGCTGGTTATTTACAGCAAGTGACTTTAAGCTGGCAAGCTCGTTGACAAACATGACTTGACGCGAAGCCAAATCAATACCTAATAACTGACCACTATAACTGATGGCAAATAGCTGGTTTTTATCGACGATCGGCGTACCATCGACATCACTCATGCGCTCAACTTCACTACTACCAGTACCAACGCCAACACGTCTTGACCACTGCGGTAAACCACTATCAGTCGTCACCGCATGTAAACGACCATCAGCAGTCGCCAATAATGCCGTTTTGCTGTCCAACAACGTTGGCGCCGCACTACCGCGCACACTGATGGCTGGAACTTGTGTGGCAAACTGCCAGACAGACTGACCTGTCTGTAGTGACAAGCCATGTAAAAAGCCATCGTTCGCTGATAGAATGACACGGTTATTGGTAATTAAAGCGGGTGTCAATACTGATCCTGATAACTGCTTCTGCCAGCGTTTTGCGCCAGTCACACTATCAAATGCCATCACCTGACCACCGCGTGTGCTAATAATCGCTGTTTGGCTTAAAGCATCTAAAGCAACGCCGCCCGTGATTTGATCGCCAACGTTGATCGACCATAAACGTTCGCCTGCACTGTTAAAGCCGGTCAAGTCCCCACCGCGCGATGCAGTGACGATTTGTCCATTGACATAACCTACTTGCAAGTCTAATGGATCTTTCTTACTGGCTTTTTTATTGCCAATATCCGTGCTAAAAACCGGTTGCAACACACTGATAGGCTCAGCAATCTGTACCAGCTTGACTGGATCATTGACGACGGGTTTAATACCGCGATTACACCCAATCACCGCAGTGCTCATCACTGCCAATACTGCCACATGCATCACCGTCAATTTGATGGTTTTAGCTTTTGATATTTTGCTAGAGCGAATAAATTGAGTCATTATGAGTTCTCACTACAAATAAATTATTATTAATTAGTAAATTGGTTATCAGTAAATATCAGATCGGCGCTTAGTATTCACCAAGCACATTCAATGAGTGCTGGTGGTCTATCCGATGCTGTTTTACTGCACCACTTAGCTTGTAGAACGGTTATAGATACGCGCTATTGACTAGCAATTATCAGGCATTAGGTAGAACGCAAACGCTATTATTGGTTAACAGCGCTTGTCACTGTACAATTATTGCGCAACCTCAGCAGCAGCATTTTCTTCCACTAAGGGCTGTGCAGGACTACTTGACTCTTGAATCAGACTGACTGGTTCGTCTATAGGCTCAGGTACGATGCCCAGACTCTCCATCTTTAATGCCAATACTGCACGCGTCTCTTGACGGTTGCGTAACAACTCCCAAGCATTATTATAAGACTTGATCGCTGAGTCTTTATTACCTTGTGCTAAATAAATATCCCCTAACAATTCTTGTTGGCTGGCTTCAAAGGAGCTTGGCATATCATTGTTGGCTTCTGCTAATGCCGCATCCGCATCGCCCGCCGCCAGTAACGTTGTCGCATAGCGCAAACGAGTAATTGCTTGTAAACCTGCATCACCTAAGTCAATAGCCAATGCTTTTTTGAGGGTTTCACTTGCCTCGGTAAATTCATTATTATCTACTTGCTGACGCGCTTTAATCATCAGTGCCTGCCAAGCGTAAACCGACTCACCATGCTTGCTAACTAGCGCATCAATATCTTTGTTTAGCTGGGTGCGACTTTGGGCAAGTGCTGCTTGTGCTTCTGCTTCCAAATCAGGGTTTTGTGAGGCCAAACTGACTTCTTCATTCAACCGCTGAATGTCTGCATAATGATCTGCTGCAACGGTGTCTACGCGCGCATGGTTGTCCTGCCAATATGTCCAACCAAAATAAGCGGCCAGTGCCAACAAAATCGCAGTGACAATATAGCTGCCATACTGCTTTAACGCTTGCATTGAATTGTCTGCATTCGGCGAATTGGGTGTCAGAGCCATATGTGTTTACCTGATAAAATTGTTATTAAATTGCTAATGCTAAAACCGCAATCGATTACTGACGGATAAAATTTTCTTTACTCGACAGCCAATCTGTCGCAACTGTCTGTTGTTCGCCCGTCTGCATGTCTTTAACGCTGAGGGTATTATCATCCAGCTCTTGCTGCGCAATAATAACGGTCAATGCAGCACCTGACTTATCGGCTTTCTTCATTTGCGCTTTTAGGCTCGTCGCACTCGCCATTTTCACCCGAATATCTGGGCGACTATATCGTAGGCGTTGGGCATAGCCAATACCCGCACTATAAACTTCTGGATGCGCAACCACGAAAACATCGCAAGCGGGGACATCAGCAATCGGCGCAACCGCTTCCATTAACAGTAATAAACGCTCAAGCCCCATGGCAAATCCAACAGCAGGCTCAGATTTTACTGGTTTGTTGCCATCAGTACCGATGGATTTTAGTTGCCCAATCAAACCATCATAACGGCCGCCTGCACAAACGGTCGCTTGGCTACCAAGCTTGTCAGTCACCCACTCAAAAACCGTTTTGTTGTAATAATCAAGACCGCGTACTAGGTGTGGATTGATCTCAAAATTAATACCCAGCTCTGTTAAATAGGCTTGTACTTGCTCAAAATGCGCCACGCTTTCTTCACCTAAAAAGTCAGCAAGCTTAGGCGCGTCTACCAATAGAGCTTGGGTGCTTGCTTCTTTGCTGTCTAAAATACGTAGCGGATTGGTGGTCAAGCGACGTTTACTGTCTTCATCCAGCTGATCTTTTTTATCGGTTAAATAAGCAACCAATGCTTCGCGATAAGCATGACGCTCATCAATTTCGCCCAGACTGTTTAGCTCTAAACGCATCTCATCTTTTAACCCCAGCTCTTGCCACATCAGATGGGTCATGGCGATCAGCTCAGCGTCAGCGTCTGGTAAGGCACTACCAAAGCTTTCAACACCTATTTGATGAAACTGACGATAACGACCTTTTTGTGGACGCTCATAGCGAAACATTGGACCGATGTACCATAACTTTGGTGTATCACCGCGCAGTAAATTATGCTCAATCACTGCACGTACTGCACCAGCGGTCCCTTCAGGACGTAGCGCCAACGGCGTTGGTGGCTCAGATTTATCGGTAAAGCTATACATCTCTTTTTCGACAATATCAGTCGCGCCACCAATGGCACGCGCAAACAAATCGGTTTGCTCAACGATTGGCAAACGAATATGCTCAAAGCCGTATCTGCCCAGTACTTCAGCCAATATCGCTTCTAAATGCAGCCATTTTGCGGACTGATCAGGCAAAATATCATTAAACCCTTTGATAGCTTTAATCATGGTACGGTCGTATCCTTAAAAATTTTAACAAGTGTCTCTTTTATTTTTTGCTCATAATAGTGTTTTATTTTACGCGGATAATCTCATTCTCGCGTTTTTTAGCCAAATCTTCGGCATGTGCGCGTACCATGCCTTCTATTTCATCGACCAAATTATCGGTATCGATAAGATGGCTTTTTTCACCCATACGATATACCAAGGATCTTGGTGCGGCACCAACAATACCAATATCGGCCTCTTTCGCTTCACCAGGACCATTTACCTTACAGCCGATCACAGACAGATTCATTGGTTCACGAATGTCTTCTAAGCGCGACTCTAAAGCTGTCATAACTCGAATCACATCAAACTCTTGGCGCGAGCAGCTTGGGCATGCAATAAAGTTGACACCATTAGAACGTATATTGAGCGATTTTAAAATATCAAAGCCGATTTTAATTTCTTCTTCAGGCTCTGCCGCCAGTGAGATACGAATGGTATCACCGATGCCATCTAATAATAAACCGCCAAGTGCAATGGCAGATTTGACCGCGCCAGTCCGATAAACGCCCGCCTCGGTGACGCCTAAATGCAGCGGGTTATCAATCTGTGCAGAAATCAGGCGATACGCATCCAAGGTCAAAAACACATTGCTGGCTTTAACCGATACTTTATATTGATCAAAATTTAGACGATCTAATATATCGATATGGCGCATGGCTGATTCAAGCATCGCGTCGCCAGTTGGCTCGGTATATTTTCGCTGAATGTCTTTTTCGAGCGAGCCTGCATTGACACCGATACGAATAGGGATGTTGTAATGTTTGGCACAGGCGACCACTTCACGTACTTTGGCGTCGCTACCGATGTTACCTGGATTAATACGCAGACAGTCAGCCCCCGCTTCGGCAACTGCTAACGCAATTTTGTGGTCGAAATGCACATCTGCAATCAAAGGCACACTGACCAGCTTACGAATTTCGCCAAAAGCTTTGACCGTATCCATCGTTGGCGTCGACACCCGCATCAAATCCGCACCAGCTTCAACGCAGCGTTCGATTTGGGCGACAGTTGCTGCCACATCGCAAGTATCTGTATTGGTCATACTCTGCACACTAATCGGCGCATCACCACCAATCGCGACATCACCGACATATATTTTTTTGGTAAGGCGACGGTTAATAGGCGCTGACGTTGACATAGACAAACCCTTCAGTTAAAGCGAAAAAACGCAGAAAAAACACACTTATAATAGCTTGCAGATAGCAAATTTTAAAAATAAATCTTGTACAGCAGTCGATAAGACTAGCATTCAAAATTAGCCGCTTAAAAAGTTAAGGCGCTAACTCAAAATTGGCTTGCTTATCTGTTGCATAAGTATTTAGAGCAACCGCTTCTTGATTAAGCATTATGCTGACATTATCGACATTATCAATTTGTACATTAAACGGCGGCGTACCTGACAGTTTATAATCCCCAGATGTCTGCGAGCCACTCATTAGACTGCTACCAGAGGCATCAGTAATACTCACGACGGCGGTATCCGTCAGTTTGACATCTAAAGACGCTGGACTTGCATCGCCGCCCAAGTTTAGAGCAGAGCCAGAGGCACCAACGCCCATCTCATCAGTATTGATTGCCGCACCTTGCGCTTGCTCTATCGCTGAGACGTCTTCGACCGTCGATACTGGCTGCTCGGTATTCTCTTTACTTGCATTACTCACCATACGAAATAAGAAAATCGCTAAAATAATGACACCAATGACCGCGATGATCAGTAGTGGGTTAAAACGAATTCGATTGTGCGTATCACGTTGCAACGTTCCCATTGGACGCAGTGGCGTATCCGTGTTATTCACTGACTTTGCTTTCAGCTCCGTAGGATAAGCGGCATCAAAGCTGGTCGCTATTTTTACAGGATCCAAACCCAAAAACTTAGCATAATTGATGGCAAACCCACGGGCAAAAGCAGCTTGCGGCATCTCCGAAAAATTTTCATTTTCCAGCGCTTGCAAATGACGCTTTAAAATAAATAACTCGGCAGCTACCTCGTCTAAGCTGATTTGCTTATTTTTACGGGCTTGCTGCAACACGGCACCAAATGATCCCTGAGCGTTAGATTGAGTGTTTAATGATGGGGTGGTCATTTCCATGGTGCCTCTGGATTGTTAAGCCAAGTCTTAAGTTGTTTTGCTTCATCACTTAAAGGATAAGCGGATAAAAGCTGCTGTGCCAATTGCTGGCGCGTCGTTATGTTATTTTGTGCAGCGGCCAATTTGATACCTTGTAATAGCAAGCGCGGGCTAATGCCCTGCCCTTGTACCAGTATCAAGGTTTCATCATAAAGCCTTTGAGCCTGGGGAACACGTTGCTGCTCAAGCAACAAGTCGACCAACTCGATATGGGCAATAATACTATTGCGATTGCCATCAAGTGCCCGTAAAAATGCTTTAGCAGCCGCACTGCGATCCCCTAGCTGTAAGTAAGTGCGTCCTAGATTCTCTAGCGCACCAATACGACCTTCGTAACCTAATGCTGAACCCGCAATCTCAAACTGCTCTGCCGCCTCACGATAGCGCTTCATTTGTGACAAATAAACGCCATAGTTATTGTGGGCTTGCTCAAAATCTTTATCAAGCGTAATCGCTTTTTTAAAATATTGATCGGCTTTTTCGAGATTGAGTCGACTGCCCTCTTGCTGCAGCAAAACGCCCATCATATCATAGGCTGGCGCGTAACGGCTATCGGCAGAAAAGGCTTTTTCGAGTTGGCGCTGAGCGGTATCAAGCTCATTTTTGCGGATATATTGCGCGGCAAGTGAAGTGCGCACGCGAGCAATTTCTTGTTGATCTAAGTTACGATTGTCATTGGGTCGCGTAGACGTTTGATAAGCCGCGATGTTTGTCAAATCATTGGTCGGCGTGCTTTGACAACCAGTGAGCAGCAGCCCTACCAATGCCGTCACTAATACCGTACGCTTCGACATCGCTATTGGGTCAATAGCCACTTGTCCATTCGCTGTACTCAATCGCTTATAAGTCTGAGAAAATATTTTTTGATAATTGAACTGACAAGAATTTCTAGAAGTCATCATAGCCGCCATCATAAAACTGTGATTCAATGCGTTCGATCCTCGAGGCATCAGTTTAATAGATTTAGCCCGCATAAGTACAATTTAGTTGTCATTAATTGCTGTGCACATCCAAACTAATCGTTATTGCTACATTTTTATTACCATTGCGACAGATAAAAGACAAATACGATGCTACATCGAAAATGTCTATTCACCATTTATATGACCATCATACTAAACACTTTCACGATCCTTGATGCTTTGCTGCCACGCGGCTGAACGACGGGTTCTATCAGCAACTTGCCCAACCAATTGACCACATGCCGCATCAATATCATCACCGCGTGTTTGACGTATGGTACAAACAAAACCTGCTTCACTTAATATGTTGCTGAAGGCATGAATACGATTATTACTCGACTTATCATAATTCGCATGAGGGAACGGGTTAAACGGTATCAGGTTAATTTTACTTGGTAAATCACCCAATAATGCGACCAATTGCTCAGCATGCTCATTACTATCATTGACACCATCTAGCATCACATATTCAATAGTCACGTGTTTTTTGTGGCGCGGATTTACTTCAAAAACGTAATTTCTCGCTGCCGCCATGAGCTGCTCTAATGGATATTTTTTATTGATCGGCACTAATTCATTACGCAGCTCGTCATTTGGTGCGTGCAATGAAATCGCTAAAGCCACGTCAAGCTCCTGTGCCAACTCGTACATTTTTGGCACCACACCTGAAGTCGACAAAGTAACGCGGCGTTTTGATAAACCATAAGCATGGTCACTGAGCATCAATTCCATTGAGCTGACAACGGGACGATAGTTTAATAACGGCTCGCCCATACCCATCATGACGACGTTGGTTACGTTGTTTTCCCATAAACTATAGTCAACATTTTCTAAACTATCATTTTCATCGGTCATATAAGAGGCATTTGCCACCCATAATTGTCCAAGAATCTCAGCCGCCGTCAAATCGCGCTCAAAGCCCTGCTTACCCGTACTACAAAAGCTACAGTCGAGCGCACAGCCCACTTGCGAAGAGACACACAAGGTTTTACGACCGTTTAATTTACTATCATCTGCGGGAATCAATACGGTCTCGACCAACGAGCCACCCGTGACTTCAAATACCCATTTACGCGTACCATCATCGCTGTATTGACGATGAATCACTTTTGGCGGAATGACGCAGGCATTGGCTGATAATTTATCACGCAAAGATTTACTCAGATTGGTCATTTGCTCAAAATCAGTGACACCCTGCTGATATATCCACTTGATGACTTGCGTCGAGCGAAACGGCTTTTCGCCAATACTCTTAAAGTATTCCGCTAGCTGCGCTTGTGTCATACCTAGTAGATTGGTTTTCGCCTGCGCCTCGTCTACTAATTTTATACTCTTAGTAGTCTTAGCAGGTACGTGTTGGACGTCAGTTTGAATAGGGATTTGAGCAGTTGACATAATAAATAACCTTTTTGCATCTACTGGTATGAGCGATACAATTGTTGAGATGGGTGTTGCTAGACGTACTCAATATATGAGTGCATGAGCAATCCGTTATGAGCGCATTTTTTACCAAAAACTGAAAGTAATATGCTGATAAAGGATTGATAACGCTATATAAAACTAATAATGAGGGAGAAAAGTTAAAACTTCAATGCATAGTCAGACTATTATAATAGGTAAAACGGCTTATACCAAAAGATATAAGCCGTTTTACCACACTAATTATTAATCAGCACTATTATTCATAACAGTGGCTGCTAATAAAAACTGCTATTAACGCGTACGTGCACACACTTCATCTTCATTGAAGAAGTAGCTGATTTCACGTGCTGCTGATTCAGCTGAATCTGAACCATGAACCGCGTTTTCGTCGATGCTGCTAGCGAAGTCAGCACGAATAGTGCCTTCAGCGGCGTCTTTTGGGTTAGTAGCGCCCATGATATCACGATGCTTAGCGATTGCATTTTCGCCTTCTAATACAGATACCAATACTGGACCTGAAGTCATAAATGATACTAGATCGTTGTAGAATGGACGCTCAGCGTGCTCAGCGTAAAAACCGCCCGCTTTTTTATCATCAAGTTGCATCATTTTAGCGGCAACAATTTTTAGACCTGATTTTTCAAAGCGATCGTAGATAGCGCCGATGTTGTTGCCAGCTACTGCGTCAGGTTTGATGATAGATAAAGTACGTTCGTTAGCCATGAAAAGCTCCTAATAAATAATGAATTCGATAAAAATGAGATGGTAAATACTTTGTTTTATCTTTGGCCGCAATGTTGACTTAGGCAGATTTAAATAACTCATGGTCTATCAATGCGATAATATGAGCACCAACACAGGATTGCTGCCTATTATAATGATTAGCGCTATAAATGATAGGGTTAATTTATGACCGCACCTTGCATAAAAGTAAATTTATGACCACAGCTTATCTTAAGACAAAGTGAGCATTCATCAATAGCAGATTCTTACCCTACGTATCTCATCGCTAACTATCTTTGTCATTGATGGGCTAGAACCAACTTGGCGAAAACTCTATGTAAGTGTTACCAAAAAAAATCCCTCAGCATATAATGCTAAGGGATTTTGTTAATACGCAGCTATGAAGGTCACTGCTTTCAAGCAATACTAAAAAGCAACTACTCGCCTAAGCGGCTGTCGCGGCAACTGCCAGCGCTACATTCACGCACACGATCATTTAAGAAGTTCACTCGCTCAGTTGTCACCCGAGTCGCACAGCCCATATTGACAAAAAATCCTTCATCATTATTATAACTACATTGGTCATTACGCTCGCGTATCCACGCCAGTTGTCCGCGCTTTAATTTGGATTTTTGCTGGCTATTTAACTGCTTAGCCAATTTTGCATAAGAACTATTCAGCTCTTTATCCGCTTCTAAATATACTTTCGTTAAGCAATACAAATCATCGAAATCATTGTTGGGTTTATCACAGTTTTGCGCGCCCCATGACAGCATAGGAAACATAAAAGCCGCAGACGTTAGCAGCGCTAAAGCTGCTTTGCCTATAGAGTGCTTGATAATAGTCGCTTTCATCACGTTTTCCTTTTTATATATTGATAAATTTACATTCATTTATAACATAATATACCAATTAAACCAGAATAATGTTAGCAATTCTCTCCTTTATACTATTTTTTCTTATCTCAATTTATTCAATGACTAGATATCTTGATTTTTTATCGTTAGAGATTAATAGTGATTAACACTTTTTATCACTTGGCATTAATAATAGTTAGCATAATAAAAAATGATGAGAATTTACTTATAAGACATTACTCACAAGGTAATACTCATAAAAAAATCCCAATGCTCAGCACTGGGATTTTTTATGAACGCTTAAACTAATTAAGTTTTATGATAAGAAACTAAGCATCATACGGGTCGCGCAATACAATCGTCTCTTCGCGGTCTGGACCGGTTGAGATAATATCAACTGGGCAACCAATCAACGCTTCGATACGTTTGATATATTTTTTCGCATTTTCTGGAAGTTCATCATAGTTAGTGATACCAACGGTTGACTCACTCCACCCTTGCATCGTCTCATACTTAGGCGTGACTGACTCATAGAATTCAGCATCATGTGCACCTGCACATTCAGTTTCAGGCAAGTTATAACCCACACCGATTAGTAACTCTTCAAGACCATCTAATACGTCAAGCTTAGTTAAGCAGATACCTGACATAGAGTTCAGTACCACGGCACGGCGTAATGCTTCAGCATCGAACCAACCACAGCGACGCGCACGACCAGTGGTCGCACCAAATTCATGACCGACTTTAGCCAAATGCGCACCAACATCATCAAATAGCTCAGTTGGGAATGGACCACTACCGACACGGGTAGTATAAGCTTTAGTGATACCAAGTACGTAATCTAAGTACAATGGACCGATACCTGTACCAGTCGATACGCCGCCAGCGGTTACGCTTGAGCTGGTCACAAACGGATATGTACCATGATCGATATCAAGCAATGTACCTTGCGCGCCTTCAAACATCAGGTTCTTACCAGCCAAACGCAATTGATTAAGGTCTTCGGTCACATCAGTAACCATGCCTTTAATCTCTTCTTTCCACTCTTGGCAAAGCTTAAGTGTCTCATCAAAATCAATCGCTTCAACTTTATAATACTGCGTCAATTGGAAGTTATGATATTCGATTAAGTTGCGGAGTTTTTCTTCTAAATCATCACGGAACAAGTCAGCAAGCTTGATGGCACGGCGGGCTACTTTGTCTTCATAAGCAGGTCCAATACCGCGACCTGTCGTACCGATTTTACCAGTACCGCGTTTTGCTTCGCGTGCTTGGTCAAGTGCCACATGATACGGCATGATAAGTGGGCAGTTTGGAGAGATACGCAGACGCTCACGTACAGGTACGTTGTTGTCTTCTAGCTCTTTCATCTCTTTCAATAATGCGTCAGGTGCTAACACCACGCCGTTACCGATGAAGCAGGTAACGCCTTCACGTAAAATACCTGATGGGATTAAATGTAGGATGGTGGTTTTGCCATCGACAACTAACGTGTGACCAGCGTTATGTCCGCCTTGAAAACGTGCAACTGCTGAAGCTTTTTCGGTTAGTAAATCGACGATTTTACCTTTACCTTCATCGCCCCATTGGCTACCCAAAACTACGACATTCTTACCCATGATCAATCCTTACCTTTATGTATTGAGGTGTGTGCAATAACGGTTTAAAGCCTGTGATAACTTTCGTTATCTTGATTTTAAAAACGTTAAAAAATGGTAATAATACTAATATTCAAAACTAATGCTTAAATACTCTGTAACTGCCAATGATTATCTATAAAGCTCAAAAGATGCGTCATATCAGAGGGACGATCTTCTGCATTCAATGGCATGGTGACGCGATAGCCTTGCTCACGTAAACTCTCAACCTGCTGTAGCAGTATCTGTCTCTGTTCTTGGTTCGCACTGCTCAATGCTTCATAGTCGACCAATACGATGATTGGTGCCTCAAGCTGCGTGTGTGCAAGCAAACGACTGACATCCATACTAAAGCCCGTGGCTTCACGTGGCTGATTGATTGCTAACTGGTTGCCGCTTTGCATACCATCGAAACGACCGCCACGTACCAGAGGTTGCGTCTCACTATTGATATAGCCATTGAATATGATACCCGTGTGGTAATGATAGCCTGATAGTTCCGTCACATCGATACTCACAGGGCATTGCCACTGGTCTTGTAGATGTGTTTTTAAGCGTTGTAATTCATTGATAGCAGTCGCGACTTGCGTGTCCTGCTGTGCAGTCTCTGACAGTCTCGCCAATAGATTGGTAATATCATGACCAAAACGTGCCAAAGCATAAAAATCATCACCCATTGACAACAACTGGCAGACACGCTTTAGCTCTGGTAGGTTTTTATTGGCATATAAATGCATGAGTTGCTCAGTGTCATTATCAGACAACGCTGCCAACTCAGCCAAGCGTTTGAATATCGCCACATGCCCCAAGTCTATATGCAGCGTCGCACTCATATTTAGCTTATTTATCATGCCAAACAACACATCTATCAGCTCAATATCTGCGGCAAGTGAAGCACAGCCAAATATTTCAGCGCCGAGCTGCAAAGGCGTACGTGAGCCAAATAGCCCTGATGGCAAGGTATGAATCACATCACCTGCATAGCAATAACGCGCAATACCTGTGCCGCCCCAATGCGCATCAATACGCAAAATCTGCGGGGTAATATCTGCACGCAGACCCATCAAGCGACCCGTTAGCTGATCGATAATCTTGAAAGTTTGACGCTTTAAATCTTCTGAAGCGCCACTCAACAATGACTCAGTAAATTCAATCATTGGTGGATTGACCAACTGATAACCATGACCAATAAGCTGCTGAGTCAGCTGATACCTAAGCACTTCTTGCTTACGCGCATCTTCGAACAGCACATCCACCACCCCATCAGGCAGCAACCAGCTATTGGCAACGTCGCTGGCAAAGTTGTTTAAATATGGCATGCTAGTAGTAGAGGTAGCAGTGTTTTCAGCAGGCTGAGCCGCCGCTTCATTAGTCGTATTTAACTGGGCAAGTTTTGCAGAATCAGAACTGACAGACACAATAAATCCTTGTTTGGCGTATCGCTTACCAAAAACGCGGTACTGATGCGGTACTTAAAGGTTATATTTACAATTGCATTGACGCCATGCATTTTTATTTTTAACGCGCAACATCATTGACCCAATTATTTATAAACAAACTAGGTAGCCGCAAAAGGGTGAGTAATAAGTATAATTTAGAATGATAAGACGAGTATCTTTATGCGCTAATAAACGGCGTTAAATAATCAAGGCACTTTATGCTTTAGTTTAGCATAGCAGCCAAGGTTCGCCTAGTGACAATTAGCCACAATTACTATCTAATTACATCTTATCAGCACTTAATCTATGAAGGTTATCTATAGACTATATAAGTAATCGTTGACTCAAAAATGGTTACCATCATTTATATCATAAAGAAAATAATGAGCAAAGTGAGAACAACGCCTTCGATACCGACTCATGGTACACTAAGCCATATTTTTATCTCGGAAGCCTTATGTCATCTGATTACCACCCAAACCCTGCCAACAATCAAGCCAATGTCTTAGGTACGGCACTTGCCAGCTGCTGCTTTGACCCTATTACCGGTTATTACCGCAACGGCTTTTGTCATACTGGCAACCATGACGTCGGTCAGCACACCGTATGCGCCAAGATGACCAGCGAGTTTTTGAACTTTTCTGCCAGTCGCGGCAATGATTTGATTACGCCGCTACCTGAGTATGGATTTTCTGGTCTCAAGCCTGGTGATTATTGGTGCATTTGCGCGTTACGCTGGGTTGAAGCTTTGGACTTTGATATTGCCCCGCAAATCAAACTAGAAGCTTGCCACGAAAGCTTATTGAGCTTGGTCGATATTGATACTTTGAAAAGTTACGCCCTTTAATAACGATCATTATTAACAACAATCATTATAAGTTCTGATTGTGACACGTTTTTTACTTTATAAAGGGAGGGTGTATGGAAAACAATAACGACCAGTTGATCAAAAAAACCGCGCGTATTGCACCTAACTCTAATATCAATCGTATTTACGCCGATATGAATGAGGAACATCTCTATCTAGACAATGACGACAGCTATATCTATGGCGATGCTGATACCACCACTGAGGACACCATCGAGACCATGACGGTCTACGATCCTGACTCTGAACGCTATGAGGATATTGACTCTTCCAGTGCCGATGAAGTCGTCAATTGCTATGCTTATTCACGTAAGACCGGTGAAAATCTCGATAAATTAGCGCTAAACGATGTTAGTCGTGCCTTAAATAATAATGGTCAGTTTATTTGGCTTGGTCTCTATGATCCAAGCCTAGAAACCATGGTCAAAGTCAAAGAAGCCTTTGGACTACATGAACTGGCAATCGAAGATGCATTTGCCGATCACCAGCGTGCCAAAGTCGAGAACTATGACAATGACATGGTGTTTGTGGTATTGCGTACCGCTAAGCTTGAGGACAATGTCATTCGCTATGGCACCACCGCGATATTTATGGGCAAAAACTACCTGATTACCATCCGTAATGGTCCATCAAACTCCTACGCACCTGTCCGTGAGCATTGTCATCGTCGCCCTGAAAAGCTGCGTATGGGGCCGATATTTGTACTGCATGCTATTCTCGATTTTATCGTGGATAATTATATGCCGATTACCGATCGTTTAGGTCGCTATTTGCGTGAGCAAGAACGTTACGTGTTTACCTATGAGTTTGATAAAGGTACATTAAAAAACCTTTATGAGCTCAAATCGCAACTCGTACATATGCGGGCGATTATTTTACCAGTACAGGATATCTGTAGTTTTTTTATCAATCATAA
This sequence comes from Psychrobacter sp. Ps7, assembly GCF_022129225.1. NCBI lineage: Bacteria > Pseudomonadati > Pseudomonadota > Gammaproteobacteria > Moraxellales > Moraxellaceae > Psychrobacter > Psychrobacter sp. Ps7. The sequence continues at coordinate 29,771 of NZ_JADQAH010000034.1, forward strand.
AAAAAGTGAGATGGTCTCTGGGTTTTCTCAAGCCGCTAAGCCCTACTTTCGCGACGTCAATGACCATTTGCTGCACTCATTAGACGCTATTAATGGTCTAAATGAGATGCTGAGTGTGGTCATGAATACCTATATGGCCATGGTTAATATGGGACAGAACGAGGTGGTGCGTAAGCTTGCTGCTTGGGCAGGTATTTTAGCTGTACCGACGGCCATTGCAGGTATCTATGGTATGAACTTTGATTTTATGCCCGAGCTGCATTGGCAATATTCCTACTTTGTCATCATGCTCATCATTGGATCATTATGTGGCTATTTATATTACAATTTTAAAAGGCTTAAATGGTTATAACCAAAATTTATAGTTGATTTTTCATTGATAGTCAGCGTTCAGCTTTTAAAAACAGCATCCTTCATGGTGCTGTTTTTCCACTTTATTATTGATAATAATTCTTATTTGTAATACTATTCACATTTATTATTGCTAAACTCTTGCCGCCATTTCTATTATTCCAACGCCACCATGTACGATTGACTCAGTCAATAGCACAAACCCTACAACCGTCGGATTTGTATGGGACGGTTTTGTTATTTTATGGCTGGCATACTGACATATTGTCAATTTGCATCTATCGAGGTTTTTATGCGTTTATCCCGTCTTACTCAAGCTGTCGCGGTCGTTACCGCAGCCTTGATTCTTACTGCTTGTGGCAGTGATTCCGACACAGCCACTGCTATCATAGATGGGACACCGCCACTACTAACCACTGATAGCAACTTTACTGATGGCTATAGCGCGGTTGCCGCGGTATTTGTCTCAGGACAAGTACAAGATAGCAGCGGCGTTAAATCATTGACCTATATGCATAATAACGAATCAGCTCAAGCGCTAACGCTAGATACTGATGGTTATTTTGATGATCGTATTTTATTAACGCTAGGTAGCAATACCATTGTCTTAGAAGCCACAGACAATGCTGGTAATATCATGCGCTCAACCAAAACCATCTACGTAGGCGATACCATAGCGGCAGGTGGTTCGCATACCGCTGCCCTGCGTGATGGTCAGCTATATGGTTGGGGTCGCAACAATTATGGTCAAACAGGACTCGGTCTGACCACAAAAATCAGCGATATTATGGGACATCCAGACACGCCGATGCTAATGAACAGCGCACCAAAAGACCTGATATCTATTGGTTTTAATCAAAATCATTCACTCGCTATTGCTCAAAATGGTCAAGTTTATAGTTGGGGCGAAGACAAATACGGGCAGCTGGGTCGCGGTGATGGGGGTCGTAATGACTGTAGCAAGACTGCAGACTGTCGTTTGGATATCAGCGCGATCGAAGGTATCGAAAATGCCGTCATGGTCGCACCCGGCTATAGCCATAACTTGGTATTGACCGAAGAGGGTACGGTTTGGGCCTTTGGTGCCAATGGGTACGGTCAGCTTGGTAATAATACCAGCACGGATAGCAGCACCCCTGTCAAAGTTGACTTTACAGCAGCCACAGAGGCAGGACATATCGTGCAGGTAGTTGTCAGTGGCAATAGCTCTTATGCCTTAGATGACAAAGGTCAGGTTTGGGGTTGGGGCAGCGATGCTTACGCCAATCTTGGCAAAGGCAAAGTCTGTAACACTACAACCAACTGTATCAACGTCAATGCAACCCCTGTACGTATTCATGTCATTAATGAAACGATTAATCACGCCATTACTGCTAAGACAGATGACGCCACTCAAAAAGCTGACGACCAACCCGCTATAGATGTAGAAAAAGTGACCCAATTGACGGCTGGCAAAGACCATATCTTAGCATTGACCAATAAAGACGCAGTGTATGGCTGGGGGTTAAATGCCACTAGTCAATTGGGCTACAATGGTGAGACATTTAATGGCAGCGAAAAGGCATGGGCAGATGTCATTACCTCACCGACCAAACTGCCTTGGTTTACAGATAAAGAAGTTCGCCGCGTCTATGCCAATGGCAATGCCAGCTATACGTTACTGGATAATGTCGCCACTAATAATGGCTCATCAACAACGGATGGTATTCTCTATGCATGGGGCATGTTTGGGGAGACAAATGGCGCAGGCAAAACCATTTACAACGACCTAGATGAACCAACCAATAAGCTGCCGAATCTAAAGAATATCGATAATATGGCCATGGGTGCCATGCATCTAATTGCTCATGAAAAATCGTTTGACCAAGATAATAATACGCTGAAAGCTGGTCATTTATTTACGTGGGGCTGGAGCTTTGAAGGCTCACTCGGCAACAAAGACACCACTCATATTTGGATGTATAACAACCCTATCCCAGTTGCTTTACCTAGTCAGCTATAAGTGTTTTAAGTATGACGAAGCGAACAGTACATAGTTGGTTGAATTTCCTATCATAAAATTCTCAAACAAGCAGCCTCGTTTATGCTGCTTGTTTGAGTCAATACGCCTAACTATTGCGCGGTAGCTTATCGTACAATCCTCAGGATATCCTCAATTAAATCGACAGCCCTCTAAATAGGCTGACGATGAAGATATACCATAACCCCTTATATTTTAGCCATTTCAGGTCAGCCCATGTTTTTACGATCAAACTCGTCAATCATATCAAATTCTTCGTTGTATACATTACCTCCCATCATACGTAACACACTACTCAGTGTAAGTATCGCGCTGCTGCTCACTGCTTGTGGTGGCTCAGATGATTCAAATAATTCCAGTAATGATGGCGATACTAACGTACCCAACCCACCCACTACTCCTGACACTCCAGAAATCGATACCAACTGGCAGCCAGCAGGTGGCAGTGCTACGATTGCCGCCAATGGATCACAGCCTTTTTTGCAAATCATGCCCAATCTACCGAGCAGCGCTTTAGGCGGAGTATCGCCTGGACGTGAGTTATTTATCACCGAGTGGACACCAGCAAATGAGGGTCGCGTACTGTTCGATGGTGTGGGGCCACTGTTAAATGCCAATGCCTGTACCCAATGCCATAGCGCTGAAGGTCGCAAACCTATTTATGCAGCCAATGGTCAGCTGAGTGATGCGATTTTATTCCGGTTGGGTAATAAGCAAGGCCTGCCACATGCTTATTACGGTGAACAAATGCAGCATCAAAGTATTGCCACAAGTATCAATCCCGAAGGGAGCATGCGCTACGCAGCGATGCCCAGTCAAAATGATAAACCTGCTGGCATACAGTTTAGCTTTACTCCAACTGACCCTAATCAACTCTTAGGGAATACAGCGATTAGCGGACGTATCTCACCGCAATTGGTCGGTATGGGCTTGCTCGACCTGATTCCTGAAGCGAATATCATTGCGGCAGCTGACCCTGATGATAACAATCAAGACGGTATCAGTGGCCGCGTACATTGGGTACAAGATGGCAAACAGCAGCGCATTGGCCGCTTTGGATGGAAGGCGATTAACTCAAGCCTGCGTACCCAAAACGCCAATGCCATGTCGCAAGATATGGGCTTAACCACCTCGGTATTTATGGATCCTAACTGTACGGTAAATCAGCCTATTTGTTGGACAGCAGCGAATGGCGGCTCTCCAGAAGTCTCAGACAGTAGTCTAGATGCTGTGACCGATTTTATGACCGCCCTTACCGTACCTGAAAGGCGAATAGACGATTTATCAGATTTTAATAAAGGAGCGCAACTGTTTGCGCAAGTCGGCTGTGCTGGCTGTCACACACCCAAACAAAAAACAGGCAATAGTGAGCGCTTCCCGCTCCTATCACAGCAAAACATTTATCCTTATACTGATTTATTACTGCATGATATGGGCGCTGGACTAGATGATAGCGTGAAGGAGAAAAATGCAGAAAGCTTTGAGTGGCGTACACCGCCATTGTGGGGAATTGGCATTGTGGCACGTGATCCAGAAGCGCGGTTTTTGCATGATGGTCGTGCCAGCAGCTTGACTGAAGCGATACTCTGGCATGGTGGTGAAGCAGAAAGTACAAAGACGCGCTTTACACAGTTATCCGCCACGCAAAAACAAACATTAATGACCTTCTTAAAGGGCATTTAACGCTCAAACAATAAAATGTGAGATTTAAGAAAGCAAAAAAGGGCTACCAGTGGTAACCCTTTTTTATGCTGCTATTTAATAGTTATTCACGGCGATGCTTGGTATGACTATCAGGCGCTTGAGCATTATCAGGTAACAGCGCTTTAATCGTTAAGTTTGCATGCTGTTTATCTAGATTGTCCTCTGGACGGCCAAACGTTTTTGCTGTCCAAGTTAATACTACGATAGAACCACTCAATAGCATAATGGCCACAGAAATTGTCGCCAGCAGCCATAAATGGAAATAGTCTGAGACTGCCTGTACATCAACCACCAAATGTCGTGACAATGCAGTAATCGCGATAAATATCAAAAACTGTACCGGCAGACGATGGGTTTTAAAATAAATACCTATCATCGCCAGCAGCTCAAGGTAAATAAACAACATCAATATGTCTTTTAAATCCGCTGAGCCTTTTTGAACAATACCAACGAACTCTTTGCCAGCGGTCCAAACGACAACCACACTGATTAGAAATAAAATAACGTAATGACAGACATCGACAAACTCTCTACCGATACCTTGTAGTCGCTCATGAACACCTACGTTTTTTTTAGCCATGTTTAGGTCCTATCAACTGAGATGTGGTTGATTTAGCCTGAGTATATATTACCTCAGGCCCCTTATTTATCGGCAATCAGTATTCGTATGACTCTCTTTTTAGCCGATATTCAAACCGGCAGATTTTTCAGCCGCATCAACGGTTTGGCGAATAAGCGTATTAATGGTCATTGGACCCACGCCGCCCGGTACAGGCGTATAAGCACTGGCGATATTTTCTACGCCTTGCAATTCGATATCACCAACGCCGCCATTATCAGTCGGATGGAAACCTGCATCGATGACTACCGCGCCTGCTTTGATCCACTCTGCTTTAATCAGTTCAGGCACGCCCACTGCCCCAACCACGATATCCGCACGCTTAATATGAGACTCTAAATCTTGCGTTCTTGAATGGCAAATCGTTACGGTGCAGTTGGCATTCAATAGCATCATCGCCATTGGTTTACCCAAGATGGCACTGCGACCTACCACTACGGCTTCCAAACCTGCAAGCTCGATATTATGATGCTCTAGTAAGTGCATGATGCCTTGCGGGGTACATGAACCATAAGCGCTCTGCTGCATCGCCATACGACCAAAGCCAAGACAGGTCACACCATCGACGTCTTTTGCCAAGTCAATCTGCTCAAAGCAAGCACGCTCATCGATATGTGCAGGTACTGGGTGCTGCAGTAAAATACCATGGACGTCTGGATTGCTATTTAGTTCATCTATTTTTGCCATCAGCTCTTCAGTGGTCGTCGCACTTGGCATCTCAACGCGTATAGAATCCATGCCGACACGTTTACAAGCATTACCTTTCATACGTACATAAGTCGCAGAAGCGGGATCGTCGCCGACCAATATCGTCGCTAAGCTTGGGGTACGTCCTGTTTTAGCTTTAATAGCGTCTACACGCGTACTCAGTTGCTGTTCTATTTGTTTAGCAAGTGCTTTACCGTCCAAAACGGTAGCAGATCCTTGGGCAGTTGACATAGTAACTCCAATAGAGGGTGCGATAAAAAAAAGAAAGACAGCGCCCGCAACTACTTGCATGCCTGTCTTATGCTTGATCAATGTATGATTAAGACTGATATTGTACCTGTCTGGGCTAAAAAATCCTAGCGTGAGATAAGACTTGGATACTTATAAATTTCTATCGCTCGCCAATCTAGCAATATCATGTCATTACCGATGCAACCTTGACAACCTTTACCGTTTTATAAGAAAGTCTACTCACAAATAAAAGCTAATAGCCGCAACACCTTATAAATAATCAACACGCCTTAATAAGCGATATTCTCACATTACTGAATCATTGAAACAAACACGCGATCGATTGCATCTACCGTTTGCGCGATTTCGGCAGTGGTTAAGGTAGGATGAACCAAAAACATTAAGCTGGTCTCTCCCAATTGTTTTGCTATTGGCAGTCTGTTTTCTGGACGCAAGCCTGTATCATCGAATGCTTTTTCTAAATATACCTCTGAGGCAGACCCTGAATAGCAAGGCACGCCTAGCGCATTTATTTCTTCAATGATGCGATCACGTGTCCAGCCTTCAGCTAGGTTATTTGGTTGCACATAAACATACAATTTATAATAGGCATGGATAGAGTTTGGAAACTGAGAGGCCTGCTCTAATGTCGGCACCGATAGATAGCCTTTTTCTTCCCATTTAGCACATGCCTCTAATATCGCTTGAGCATTAGCACGGCGCTTCGCTATCCAGTCACTCATTTGTGCCAACTGAATACGCCCAATAACGCCTTGAATCTCGGTCATGCGCCAGTTGGTGCCAAAGCTCTCATGTAGCCAATTATAGCCGGGCAGCTGCTCGGTCTCATAGACCGCCGCATAGCTTTTGCCATGATCTTTATACGCCCACATTTTTCGCCATAGCTGCTCGTCATCGGTGGTGACCATGCCGCCCTCGCCGCCTGTGGTCATGATCTTATCTTGGCAAAAACTCCACGCGCCAATATGACCGATACTACCAACGCTACGACCTTTGTAGCGTGCACCATGCGCTTGGGCACAGTCTTCAATGACATATAAATGATGCTGATCTGCCAGTGCCATGATGCCATCCATATCACAGGGCCAACCTGCCAGATGCACACAGATGATGCCTTTGGTGTTGTCCGTCAATACCGCCGCTATCGACTCTGGAGTGATATTCCCTGTGGACTCGTCAACGTCCGCAAAAATGGGCGTCGCGCCTGCATTAATCACTGAGGAGATACTGGCAATAAAAGTGCGCGGCGTCACGATAACTTCATCACCCACACCTATACCAAGTGCCTGCAATGCCGCGTCCAATGCCAAAGTTCCGTTGCCCAATGCAATCGCGTATTTGCTACCCACCCAATCAGCAAACTCCTCTTCAAACTGACGGCATTCTTGCCCTGTCCAATAATTAACTTTGTTGGATAACAATACTTGACTGACCGCATCCGCTTCTTGCTGAGTAAAACTAGGCCAAGGTGAAAAAGGAGTATTTAGCATGCGTTCCTCATCAAAGCGTGTTTTTATCGACGCTATTACCTGTGAATTTACTCATGGTCGCTTCACCATCAGCACTAATACCATCTTTGATAATGACTTTTTTTACTGTTTTAACCAAGATCATAATGTCTAACCATAATGACTGATGATCGACATACCATGTGTCGAGCGTAAATTTTTCATGCCAACCAATCGCATTTCGACCATTAACTTGTGCATATCCCGTAATACCCGGACGTACACGGTGGCGACGCGCTTGCTCATCATTATATAGGGGCAGATATTCCATCAATAGTGGTCGCGGCCCCACCAAACTCATATCGCCTTTAATCACATTCCATAGTTCAGGCAGCTCATCGAGACTGCTATTACGCAAGGTCTTACCAAATGCCGTCAAACGCTCATCATCCTCTAAAGGATTACCCTCTGTATCGATAGAATCTTTCATTGAGCGAAACTTAATCATCTCAAACGGCTTGCCATTTAGACCAGGACGAGTTTGTTTAAATATCACTGGTGAGCCTAAGTTTTTTTTGACTTTATAAGCCGTAATAGCATAAACAGGAGATAATATTACCAAGGCCGCCGTGGCCGCCGTGATGTCAAATAGTCGCTTTATCATTTTGCAGCCCGCCTTTTGTCGTTTACGCGGTCATCCCTACTGCGTAAATAAAAACTTAAATAACTTTGCCACAATTGCTTGCGTTCAAAATTTGCAATGGCCCAGTCTCTTGCCTCAGGATATCTCTTTTCAAATTCTCTATCAGTAGCAGCAGCACTGATCGCTTCGGCGACAGACGACATATCCTTAAAATTAAATTTTCGACCACTGATACCTTCTTTGACACTATCCTTTACACCAACGACATCATAGGCAAAAGTTGGAACAGCGCAACTTGCTGCTTCAATAGCGACACTGCCAAACCCTTCACGATAGCTCAAAAATAAATGTAAATCAGCACACTGAAAAACCTCGTGCACATTTGGATTGGCTGGTATATATACACCTCTATTATCTTTGACAACTTTCTCAACGTGTAGTGGTCAACTAATTTAGGACACCTGATAAGAGGTTCTGATTAAAGTAACGT
>NZ_JADQAH010000035.1:0-37450 GCF_022129225.1 Psychrobacter sp. Ps7
CAATGGTAGTGTGGGTTCGCCCATGTGAGAGTAGGTCATCGTCAGCTCTCTATTCTAAAAGTAAAACCCCCTTTGACTTATGTCAGAGGGGGTTTTCTTTTGGCTGATGTTTTTAAGAATATTTTAATTTATATTGTTGATACGTGATATTGATGCTAAATTAATCAGAACGGTAAATTGTGAGGATTAATAATGCATCGTGATGCAAATATTGGTGATTTGGATTTCATTTACGATCTAATTATGAATGGAGCAAAACAGGGGTTCTTTAATCGAAAATTTCAACAACTTCCTGCTGCAGCACATGGGCTTCGATTAGAGATTTCACTGATTTTAGAAAGTAGAATTCGTCCTAATGGTTTAAAAGCGAGTGGGATTATATATTAGCATAAGGGTCAACCTATTGGTTTTGTGTTGATGTCTGCTGGTGAAAAAAATAAAGGGAATGAACTGTGGATGGTCGCAATTCATAAAGATTTTCAGAAGAAGGGATATGGAAAGAAAATGGTTCAAGGAGTTCTTGATAAATTTAAAGGACTGAATTTGATGCTATTTGCTAGATGTTCACCTGAATCAGAAAAAATGTATCAGTTATTACTTAAGAATGGGTTTGCGCATGTCGAAACTAGTGAAGAAGGCTACCGTGGAATGATTTATGAACTCTAATAACGTTGATCAGAGTGGCGTCTGCTCGATTGATGCTTCATCTCCAACCTCCGTTTGGCAGCAGTGTTATATTTTTAATTACAAAAGTTCATTTTTATCCACAATGAATATAATATTTTTATCTATAGTATTGCTTTTATTATTTTCGCTAGTATCAACTATCATTGGAATTAAAGCCCCTTTACTAAGTTTAAATGAAAATGAAATTCTTTATCTTTTTTCTAATTCCGCTCAAGTTTTAGCTAGTATTTATGGCTTAACTCTTACTGGCTTCATATTTTTTAGGAATGAACTAAGTAGAGAGGAGTTCGAAGATGACACTCTTACAGATGCTGTTGAAAGTCTAAAAAATAGATATTTCAAAATTCTAACTTTTCTAACATTTATTTCAATCGCTACTTTATTTTTATCAAATATTGCAATTTCGGCTCAAAGTAGCTCAAATTTAATATTTATTACAATAATAATAAATGTTGGGCAGTCATTCTTTGTAATCAATCTATGTGTAATCGCGTATTTTATATTTGACGTTATTTCCCCTAAGAGAATACAAAAAGAAAGTAAACTCATTCAGCGTCAAGTTGACCCTATTGATGATAAAGAACAGCAAGGTAGTTTAGAGACTTTTTTGAAAAACTATAATGAGCTTGAAAATATAATTCAAAAATACGGACAAGCATACCAATCTGAATTGGAAGGTAATTTAAATACATCACGAAGAAGAATATCTAATGTGCGTCTTGCTGAATTTATTCTACGAGCTGAAAAAATAGATAGAGGTTTGTTTGAGGAAATAAAGAGTCTTATTACCTTACGAAATACAATAATACATGGGGCAGAACCAATAGTGAGTGAAACCATGGTTGAATCATCAGAAAAAATACTTAAAGAGCTTGCGGAATCTTTGGATGTTTGAATATAACGGAGCAGTTAGAAGAAATTGTAATAGCCTATAGGGTCTTTCTCAACTTAAATTTTGAACAAGAGATCTAATCTTCTGAAAATCCATTAAAAAAAATTTCTTTGAACACTTTAAGGTTAAATGCTTCAGCCTAAAAGCATAAGATAGTTATTATCTTTACACTTAATCTATATCTCTCAAAACAACTCCCCAACCTCAACCACTTCCTCAAAATCAAATCCTAACTGCTCGCCCTTACGCTGTCTCATTTGCTCTATACGCAGCTTACGTCCTGCGATAAGCCTTAGCACCTCGCGTTGCTGCTCTGTCGTCATATCATGCCATCGCTGGCGCTCCGTTCGACTGCGCAGGCAACCAAAGCAATAGCCTTTTTTATTGCTTTGGCAAAGACCAATACACGGATTGGCAATCTCAAACAGCTCAAACTGTTGGTTCATGGCGACTCCATTGCTATTATCGTCATTCCTTTGACTTGCATAAAACTATTATGACAATATTATTATGTCGCAAATACTGACTAATGGTGTGCCGTTTTATCGTTATTATTTTTGTTTAGCGGGTGCTATGCTTAGCGTCACTAGCCTATATAAGATAATCATAACAAAATTAATAAGTGAGATGATACGTGAACTTGATTTATATCCATGGACTGGACAGTGATGCGAACTCTACCAAGGGAATGCTATTAGAAAAATACTGCCAGCGTCACCATCCTGATATCAATGTACTGCGTCCTGATCTGAATAAATCGCCACAAGACGTGTTCGATAAATTGATAAGTTTAGTTGAAGAATGGGGCAGCGATTCAAAAGTTGTGTTCGTTGGTAGCTCATTGGGTGGGTATTTTTCTACCTTGGTAAGCAATCATACAGGCTGTGCGGCTTTACTATTAAATCCTAGTACTCAGCCACATGTGACATTACAGCGCTTTGCTCATGACTTACTGCTAAATAATGATAGTAATGAAGGTCAAGGCGAAGATGAATTGCCAAAGAACCAAATTCTCTATACGACTGCTGGCGGTTGGGATATTACTTCTGCGGATTTGCAATGGTTTGCAGGTCATCAGTTATCAGAAGTTCATTATCCTAAAAAAATTGCTGTATTTATCAAAGAAGGCGATGAGTTATTAAATCCTGAATTGTCTAAAGCCTTTTATCAACAGCAAGGGAGTACGGTTACTTTACAAGCGGGTGGCGATCATCGGTTTAGTGACTTTGGTGAGCAGTTGCCGATGGTGATGGATGTGTTGCAGCAGCTGCTTTAACTTCTCATCAAAGTTTATCCCTACATTTAAATAGACGACATTATCTGACGTAAGCGATTGAGTATTGACCTTAACGCTGCTGTTTTTGGTTATAATGGTTGAATAGAATTAATCAGACATGAATCGTTAAGGATGCATTTGTGAGTCAATATAATGCGCAATCGTTAGAAGTTTTAGAAGGGCTTGAGCCAGTACGTCGTCGTCCAGGTATGTATACCGATACCACCCGCCCGAACCATCTGGCGCAAGAAGTGATTGATAACTCAGTGGATGAGGCGTTGGCGGGTTACGCAAAAACCATCAAGGTGCAACTGCATAGTGATGGCTCGTTGTCTGTCGAAGATGATGGACGCGGTATGCCGACGGATATTCATCCTGAATTTAATCAATCGGGCATTGAGCTGATTTTGACCCGTTTGCATGCCGGTGGTAAGTTTTCGACTTCTAATTATGAAGTGTCAGGCGGTCTGCATGGTGTGGGTATTTCTGTCGTCAATGCGTTATCAACACGTGTTGAGGTGACGGTATGGCGTGATAGTACACAGTTTGATATGGCGTTTGAAAATGGCGCACCAGTTACGCCGTTGACTGAAGCAATCAGCTCAAACAAACGCAAACGTGGTACCAGAGTGCATTTTTGGGCAGATGGTCGCTTTTTTGATACGCCTAAATTTAATGTCAAACAGCTCAAGCACAATCTAAAAGCCAAAGCGGTTCTAGCAGCTGGGCTGACGATTGAATTTGTCGATGATATTAATAATGAAAAGGTGGTTTGGCAGTTTACTGACGGAGTGGTCGAATATCTAAGCGAACAGTTGGATGGTTTAGAAACTTTACCTGAAGCCCCGTTTTATTATAATTACGATGCGAAAGCGGGCGAACGTGCTGCTATTACCTTTGCCTTGTCTTGGTTGCCTGATGGTGGCACGCCGATTCAAGAAAGTTATGTGAACCTTATCCCTACGGCTCAGGGCGGTACGCACGTCAATGGTCTGCGAACGGGTATCTTAGAGGCATTGCGTGAGTTTTGCGATATTCATAATTTGCTGCCGCGTAGTGTCAAGCTAACGGCAGAAGATGTCTGGGATGGGGTGAACTATATCCTATCGCTTAAATTTTCTGAGCCGCAATTTTCTGGACAGACCAAAGAGCGCTTATCTAGCCGCGAAGCTGCTGGGGCAGTACAGACATTGGCAAAAGATGCCTTTAGCCTGTGGTTAAATCAGCATGCCGATATGGGTACTCAAATCGCAGAGCTGGCGATTAATAAAGCTGGACGTCGTCTCAAGTCTGCCAAAAAAGTCGCCCGTAAGAAAATCACGCAAGGTCCTGCATTGCCGGGTAAGTTGGCAGATTGTCGTGGTGATTTGCGTGATGGTGCTGAGCTGTTTTTAGTAGAAGGGGATTCTGCGGGCGGTAGTGCTAAGCAAGCACGCGATCGCCACTATCAGGCGATTTTACCCTTGCGTGGTAAGATTCTCAATACATGGGAAGTGTCATCAGATACGGTGTTATCGAGTCAAGAGATTCATGATATCGCTATTGCTATCGGTGTCGATCCTGCATCTGACGATCTGTCTGAGCTGCGTTATGACAAAGTCTGTATCTTAGCGGATGCGGATTCTGATGGTCTGCATATCGCCACGCTGATTTGCGCCTTATTTGTGAAGCATTTTCCTGCCTTGGTGGATGCGGGTCATTTATTTGTCGCCATGCCGCCATTGTATCGCGTGGATGTGGGCAAAGAGGTGCATTATGCGCTAGATGAGCCTGAGCTTCAGCACATTTTGGCCAATGTGCCGGGCAATAAAAAAGCGCAGATTACCCGTTTTAAAGGCTTGGGTGAAATGAGTGCAGAGCAGTTACGTGAGACGACCATGAACCGTGATACTCGGCGTTTAGTTCAGCTAGATATGGATGACATGGTGCTGACCAATAGCGTGATGGATATGCTGCTGGCTAAAAAACGTGCTGCTGATCGCAAGGTTTGGCTTGAGAATAAAGGCAATTTAGCTGACATATCCTAATGGGCTTGATGGATATGTACATCAATAGCTATATATTTATATAAGTTTATAAACCGGTAAGCTGGCAAGCAATAAAAGCCTATAAAATTCAATTTAGTTGTATAAGCTTAATGTTATTATGTAGGTATCTTTTATTATGTGGTGCCGTCATGACATCAAAGTTATTTAATCGCTCAAAAGCTGATGCTTCTCAGTCTGTAAACTCTAATATATTGCCCAAGCTTAGTAAAAAGCAGCTGGGTAGTTTAGTTCCGAAACGCGGTAATAAAATTGCGCCAGTGATTGCCTCAGCTATGCTAAAAGCTGCGGGTTGGCGTACGGTTGGAGAGATTCCAAATATTTCACAAGCTGTAGTTTTAGCGCTGCCGCATACTTCGAATGTCGATGGGGTTTATGCGATACCCAGTTTATTTGCCTTAGATTTAAAAATCAGTATTATGGGTAAGCATACGTTATTTAAAGTGCCAGTATTTGCTCAGCTATTAAGTTGGATAGGGGTGATTCCCGTTGATCGTAGTGATAAAGGCTCAGTGCTGCAAGCAAGTATTGATAAGTTCAAAACAGGTAAGCCACTATTTTTGGGGTTAGCACCAGAAGGCACTCGTCAATATACTGAAACTTGGAAATCAGGCTTCTATTATTTAGCAGTGGGCGCTGGTGTACCTATTTTGCCAGTAGCGATGGATTACAAAACCAAAGAAATACGCTTTATGTCGTTGGTTTATCCTAGTGGTGATATCGAAGCAGATTTACCAAAAATTTATGCTCAGTATAAAGGGGTGATACCAAGACATCCCGAGCGCTTATCTCAACCATTACAAGATATCAATAATTCAGCTGAATAAAGTTTTTAAATGAGTTATGAGTATCTGTATTATATTAAGACCCCCTGACAGATTAATGTCAGGGGGTCTTTTGTTTGCGATGATGAGTTTTAAGAATGGCTAAAAACTAAGCATTGAGTTAGCTATTAAACGTACTCACCCCGCCATCGACAGGCAAATTCATACCAGTAATGATGGCAGCGTCATCACTGGCTAAAAACATCACAGCGGCAGTTACATCAAATGGTGTCGCTGTCTTCCCTAGTGGAGAGTGGGTAATAAATGGATTTGGGCTGATATCCGTTGCCACCAATCCAGCAGATACGGCATTAATACGTACATTATTTGGTATATTTTCTAATGCCAGCTTCTTTGTAATATCAGTTAAATCCCTTTGCCTAGCTTTATAGGTCTCTATATTCCAGTCTGCTGATATCTCCGTTAGCGTTGACACATTAACGATATTGCCTTGTGTTTTTATCAGTTCTGGAATAACTGACTGATGAATGCCGACCGCAGTATCTATATTGACCATCACATCAATATGTTTATATTTATCGCGTACATGCTCTATTAATCTTGCCGTTTGGGTCAAATCATTAATATCACTGGTTACGGTAAGGTGGTTACCTGTATTGATCCATGTATGATCCTGTGGCAGATCCTCGTAGATGTATTCTAAAATATCGTTATTAATACCAACGATTATACAATTCGCCCCTTCTTGTGCAAATCTAAGCGCCGTTGCACGACCAATATCAGAATCTGCACCTGTTATAATGACAGTTTTTTCTTTAAAGCGCTTCATAACGTTCAATCCTTTTTATTATATGATTGTCATTAAATAATTTTAATAAATGTCTCTAAAAAATGTAATCAAAGGCAGCCCATAAGCGATAAGTTTGACTGCAAATCATGCTACTTTGCTATTATCATAACAACTCATTGCCCTGAAAGCGACTGCATTTAATAAGGCTTATTTTGTTAAGTTTTTCGTCGGTAGCCTGCGTTATAGCAAAAACATTTGCGAATATTCAACATGCTCTAGTGTTATGCTCATCAATAGCAACTTACCATACAACGCGTCCATTCGATAATAAAAGGTTAACACTGTGTCTAACTCATCTATTACCCTATCTGATAATGATTGTCTTGTTAATGAGTTGACCTGCTATTTGCAGAAAGAGGCTGTAGATATTGCTTTGACCAATATGCAGCATCTTGAGCATAAATATGACGCATATTACCGTGCTCAGCAATATCACTATCAATTGCCACTGGGTAACCTATCATTACTTGAGCTCATATTGTATTTGCCTGCTAAAAGTAGTCTGGTCGATATTGAAGCTGCGCGTGTGGCGGTAGTAAAGGCCGCGCTCATATGGCATAAGACATGTCTTGCTCAGCATAAAAATAACGACAACATAAGCCATAATGTTTTAGTTTTTGATATTCAGCTCACCGATAAAGCTGAAGAAATCAATAAAATTAAGATAAATAACCAGCAACGACAATCCCTAAAACGGCTCACTCATGGTTTTGGTGTCAGCTATTTTATGGAAGATTTGGTGGTGGATATGAGCGACAGTATGCAGCAGCTGCAAGTTTTTAGCTGGCATGACTGGCAGGCGATATTAGCAAGCCTACAAGCACCATGCGAGTTATGGCGATTTTTGCATTATCGTTTAGGGCAATTACAGTATTCAGCCAGTAATCATGTCATTAGCTTTGAATCAGAAGCAGATCTAGTCACTCAGTTTTTACATAGCCCTACTTTATTTAGGGACGCTATCGCAGTAGATAATGCACTCATCAAGTACGATGTGCAAGATGAGCCTAATCCTGCATTAGTCGCTATGACGCTTGCCTACAAAAACAAAAGCACGACTGCGCACATGTATCATCAGCATATGGCGCAAGCGGCAGCTCTGTGGTCGCAGCTAAGCACCCAAATGATAGAGATGCTCGATGAAGAAGTACTAGACAATGCTGATAAAGAGACACTAGGAATAAAACGCTGTTATTGGCAACAGCAGCTATTGGACGAGTCTTTATTTTCGCGCCATGAGCTGGTTCGAACTCTATATAGACATCCTAAACAAGGACATAGTTTGCAAAAAGAAGGTTATGTCGTCCATCAGCACTCTTATGAGAGCTTGGGACGGCATTATGTATTAATATTTTATGGACAAGATGTTGAGAGCCAGCACAGTAAACAGGCTATTCAGCCAAACTTAGCAAAGATTGCACAGGATGTTGCGAGCCGCCTGCCAATAGCCGAGCTGCATCATGTGATTGTATTGGGCATTGATTTTATTGACGAGTCTAATGACACCTTTATTGATATCGATTTATGGATTCAACCTGTTGATCCGATGACCCAGCGTGAACGGCAGCTGACCAAGCAACTACAGCGCTTAAACCAACAGCATAAAAAGCAAACGGCAAGTAACTTATCAGCAAGTAAAAATGAGTCAATGCGAATGCAATTAAATTTGAATATACCTGCACGGAAGACCAAGTCCTGAGCATAATATTGTAGCAATGTTTTGTAGCGAGATTTTTTTAGAAAATAAATTTACGCCATAAAAAAAGACAGCCTAGGCTGTCCTTTTTATTCAAAATATATCGTTAACGATGACTTATTTTAAGTCGTTATTATCAATATCAGTAAAGCCTTTATTACTTGGCGCTAGACTTGAACCAGTGTCGATATCGTCATCACTTGTTTCAACGTGAGTGATATCTACATGACCCGTACTAAGATTGCTGGTATCGACACTGCTAGTAGGTAAGTCACTAGTCATTGTACCTGAAGCAGCAGGCGTGTTCTCTCGAACTGAGTCAGCAACTTTTTCTTGTGTACTTGAGCTAGCATGAAGAGCAGATTTCGCTTTAGCTTCTTCACGTTCTTTGTCCATTTTATCCTGCATTTTACGTAGGAAACGTGCAGCGGCTTCTTGACCACCAAGACCAAATGAAAGGGCAAAGGCTACCGCTACGGCACCTAGTGTTAGACCAAATGCTAGGTTAACGATAGAATCAGCAATACCCATCGCTTTTAGACCCATGGCAAGTACTAAACCCATGATTAGTACACGGACGATGTTTGCTAAGAATTGTGAGCCTTGCTCAGAACGCTCAACGACACCTGCAATGATATTGGCAAGCCAGAAGCCAATAAATAGGATAATTGCGCCCAAGATAATGTTGGCACCAAACGCAATAAACATGGCGATAATGGCAGAGATAGGCTCAAAACCTAGCAAGTCAGCGGCGGCAATTGAGGCAAATAACATCGCAAAGAAGATAATCGCATAACCAACAAGGTCAGAAACTCTCTTATCACCCATTGTTTCTTGTAAACCAACTTTCGCAGGCAATTGATTAATCTCAGTGTTTTCGATCAAACCTTTGATGATATTGGCAACCATACGTACCACATAGAAGGTCACGACTAAAATTGCAACTGCCATAAAGATGTTTGGCAATGCTTCCATGATTTTGTTCAGCATGTTTGTCGCAGGACGAGCAATCACTTCAATTTTTAATGCGTTTAATGCAGCAATAATAGTTGGAATGATCACTACTAAAAATGCCAATGAACCAGCGATATTAGGCAAGCTGTTTTTTTCGCTTAAGCCTGCTTTTGTAGCCAGTTCTTGAACATTAAAAGTAGACACAAGGTTGGTCACAATGCCGCGTACCACTTTGGCAATGATATAACCGACGACAAAGACGACACCTGCAATGAGGATGTTAGGGATAAAGCTAAAGATTTTATCAACCATATTCGTCAATGGAGCAAACAAACCATCAAGCTCTAATTTACCTAATACCATCGTCAAGACAACCAACAAGATAAACCAATAAACCATATCGGCAATCGTGCTGCTCATTGGTTTTACACCTGCCTGAGCACTCAAACGCTCATCCATTGACGTTTTCGCCAATGCCGCGTTGATAGCTGTGCGTGCAACGGTAGCCAAGACCCAACCAATAATACCCACAGCGATAGCGCCGATAAGATTAGGAATAAATGCTAAGACTTGATTGACCATATTTGCAAACGGTGTCGAGATTGAGTTCAAATTCAATTGGTTCAGCGCCCCAGAAATCGCGATGATAAAGATAAACCAAAATACAATCTTTGAGATAATACCTTCTAAATCGTAGGTCTTACCTGTTGAAGAGTTCATGCGTTGGTTCAGATTGACTCTAGATAATACATTACGAACCAGTGCCGCGATACCCAGTGCCACTAGCCAACCAATAATAAATATTAAAATAGCACCAATAATAGAGCCGATAGGCCCACCAAGATAACCGTTAAAAGATGTGTACATTGGATTCATCTTATCCTCCTTTAATCATCATACGAAAGCCACTCAACAATATCATCAGTACAGCTATTGTTGAGAGAAACCAATACATAGATGGTTATAATTAATAGTATTTTTAAAGTAAGTTATGCGGTGATATTATAATTTTTGAGTAGGTAACCTTATCAAAAAACGTTGGTTTCCCTCGTGTTGATTACCTTACTGCCAATGTTAATCATCCATGATAAAGACGTACACTCGGTTACTTATCACCTTAACTCATTTAGCTTAGCTGATGTATTAGTGGATTTAAAGATAGAAAGCTTAACGTGTTACTGTATTTGTGTGATAACTTGTTATTATGATGAGAAATATTAACATAGACTGTACATTCGCCCGATAATTTGACGGCAAACATGGTTCCTAAAACTAAGATTTGTTATTATAGGAACATGTGACATCTCGCCACTATCCTTACAATTTGAGAGTACTTTATGAAAAAAATCACTACTTTAAGCGTTGGTGCACTTGCTAGTGCTATGTTGTTGGTAACAGGCTGTAGCACAAATAACGGTAACCAAGAGACCGCTGCTAAAAGCGTTTCAATCACCGAGCAAAGCTCAGCAAATGAAAAAGTAGGTTATAGCTTAGGCTTCATGATGGCTGAAGGTAATAAAGAAGCGGTCGGTGACCTGAATCTTGATACCTTTGAAAAAGGCTTCCGTGATGGTTATGAAGGCAATGAATCAGCATTGACCCAAGAACAAATGCAGGAAGTATTGACGACTTATCAAAAAGAGCAAGAAGAAAAGTTCGTTAAAGACATGGAAACAAAAGCTGGAGAAAACAAAACCAAAGGCGCTGCATTCTTAGCAGAAAACGCTAAAAAAGAAGGTGTCAAAGAAACGGCTTCTGGCTTACAGTACAAAGTTATCACCGCAGGTACGGGTAAATCACCAAAAGCGACTGACGTGGTTGAAGTAAACTACGAAGGTAAGTTAATCGATGGTACGGTATTTGATAGCTCTTATGAGCGCGGTGAGCCAATTGAGTTTCCGTTGAACCAAGTCATCGCTGGCTGGACAGAAGGTCTACAGCTGATGAAAGAGGGCGGCAAATACGAATTTTATATCCCATCAGATATTGCTTATGGTGAAGCGGGTAACGCAGGTATCGAGCCTAACAGCACGCTTATCTTTACGGTTGAGCTATTAAAAGTAAAGTAATACTTAGTACACACCCTAGTGAACCAATGTTAAAAAATAAAATCATAAAAAAGCCCTCATAATATTATGAGGGCTTTTTTATGACTAGAGATTGAGCATCTAAAGAGTTTTTTGAAAGACTTTAGAATTACGACCATTATGGTATTTTTCTTGACGCGATGCAGGTAACGCGCTGGCCTCGACTTCGGCAAAGCCTTGCTCGACGAACCAATGTGCCGTCCGTGTCGTTAATACAAACAACTTGTGCAGACCATGACTGCGTGCTTGTTGCTCTAAAAATGCCAGTAAGTCCGCACCGCGACTACCGCTACGATAATCGGGATGTACGGCGACACAGGCAACTTCTGCTGATTCTGTATCCAATGGATATAGCGCCGCGCAGCCCAAAATCATACCATCACGCTCGATGACACTATAATTATCAATCTCTTGCTCTAAGCGTTCGCGTGAGCGGCTGACTAATATGCCTTGCTCTTCTAGCGGTGATAACAGCTCAATCAGTCCGACCACATCGTCAATATTGGCACGACGAATCTCTTCGTAAGGGTCGTGGCTGATAAGAGTACCAGAGCCATCGCGAGTGAATAACTCTTCTAATAAGGCACCGTCTTTGGCATACGAGATAATATGGGTGCGATGGACACCTTGGCGGCAAGCCAAACTGGCACAATTTAAGAAATAATTGATCTCGCAATTTAAATCACGATCACGTAAGAAGCGATCGACTTCATTGGGAATCATCTCTCTTAGTAAGCGATCATCGTCATTGATGCCTGCTTCTTCACCCAAGAAGATAAGCTTATCAGCACCCAGTGCCACAGCTGCACTGAGCGCCACGTCTTCAGCTAGCAAATTAAAGACTTCACCAGTCGCTGAATAACCCATTGAGCCTAAAATCACAATATGGTCGTGTAGCAGGTTGTTTTTGATGGCTTCAACATCGATAGAGCGCACTTCGCCAGTCATTTGGTAATCGATACCATCACGAATACCGTAAGGACGTGCGGTCACAAAATTGCCTGAAATGGCATCGATGCGTGAACCATACATAGGTGAATTGGCCAGTCCCATCGACAGCTGTGCTTCGAGTTGTAGGCGAATAGCGCCTACCGCTTGTAAAATAGCAGGCATCGCCACGCGCGGTGTAATTCGAATGTCTTGATGCAGTGGGGATGTAATGTCAGCATCTTTCAAGTTCTTTTCGATTTGCGGTCGCGCTCCATGTACCAATACCAGCTTGATACCTAAGCTATGCAGTAGCGCAAAATCATGAATAAGGGTGCTAAAATTTGGATGATTGACCGCCTCACCACCAAACATAATCACGAACGTTTTGCCGCGATGGGTATTGATGTAGGGGGCAGAGTTACGGAACCAATGGACGTATTCAGGGTTGATTTGGGGCATGGCGCTAGTAGTCATAATAAGGGCAATAGTAGTGAGAATAAGAAAAGGGGCGTAGCAAAAAATGCCTATCGCTAAAGAATTACCATAGCAAAAAACGCCGTTATGAGCTATCTTTTATTTCAGTAGTATCAATCAATTTTTATCACTGATGGACGATATACACAACCTCAACACGGGGTTAGTGTACGTACAAACACTTTTTGCTATGCTAAACGCTATTGCTTTACAGGCGATGAACGAAGATAATCAATAAAAATAAAAACTTTATACGATAAGCTGACCAGCTATGACAATATAGACGCCAGCAGCGCTTGCCATTAGCTGTCACTACAATCAGCAGCGATACTAGGTCTGCCAGTACTATAACAGTCGACCATTTATAGTGAGTTATGTTTCTTATAGCATGTTTCTTATAAGTGGGTATGTTCCGTCTAAATTGCGCTGCCTATCAACGATTCAATATATATCAAAAGTCATTCAAGTTTTACCAGCTGCGTTTTACCGACATATTAACCAGGGATAATGAAAACCATGAAAAAAAGTAACCAATTTGCTAGCCCATTTAGTGCTTGGAGCGGACATCGCTTATTCCACGTTGTGGCTGGTACGCTCATCGGTGCGATGGTAGTGACGCAAGCCTCGGCAATGCTACCGACGCCAGAACAAGCCGTCGATAGTTCGGCAGCTGTACAGACCAATGCTACTAAAAGCAGCAACTCGAGTGCACAGGCCGTCAATAGTAAAATTACCGCGTCATTGATTAGCGTTGATGCAAACGGTCAAGAGGTTTTGGCTCCGGTGAATGCTAGTACGCGCCTACAATCAGGTAATGTTTTGGAGTACCAAGGCTATTTTACCAATACCAATGCAGATCGCGTCCGAAAAATGACCGTGACGATGAGTATCCCTGAGCAGGTAGAGTTATTGCGTACAGTATCACCTGAATTTCCATACGGCAGTGCAGACGGCAATACTTTTGCCCGTATGCCATTACGTGGAAAAGTGGATAACCAACTGCAAGAAATTCCATTAAAGTATTATAAAGCGGTACGCTGGGATTTAGAGGGTGTTGGTCTTAATGATACCGTAGTGGTTAAATACCGTGCACGTGTGAAATAAGCCAGTCATTTAGTATTAAGTATTTTATCAGTGTGATTTATTTAATACCGGCTTAATATTCGTTTAATCACAAAAAGCATCACGGCTCGTTGCTGTGGTGCTTTTTTGTGGGTTGTTAACAAGAAATCTTGGTACGCCGTTGCAAGGCACTTAAAGCGTCGCGTATTTTCGGCTAGATTTTTCTTTGATTAATTGCTTGATGGCAGCCATCTGTGCGGTAGTGGATTGCGAGCCTGCAGCTATGAGAGCACGGCGCTGGCTGGTATCTAGTGAGCTGATATGACTGACCGCAGGCGTAATCAGCACATCAGCACGATCTCGTTCACGCTGCATCGATGAGGCACGATTGGCGCTTGGCGGGGCTACGACATTACTCTCCAAAAATCCCCAAAAATTGCTTAATCCGTTGAGGTTTAATTTTTTATCAAGTGTAGAGACACTGCTAATATTGTTAATACCAGTATCTGTCACATCAACGGCAATAACAATATCAGCGCCCAAATCACGGGCGCTATCGACAGGTACTAGGCTGACCACGCCACCATCGATATATTTTTTACCGACCTTTGCGGGAATACGCGGTGCAATAAAAATATTCGGTACGCTACAGGACGCTTGAACGGCAAGCCCCGCATCACCAGTGGTAAAAATGGCTTTTTTCAAAGTATGCTTCTCCGCCGCGACTGCTGCAAAGCGGATAGGGAAATCCTCTATTACTCGTCCATCGACTTTATCGTTGATAAAGTTCTTGAGTTTGATACCCTCGATGACACCTTGGTTGGATAAGACAAAATCTGTCAATTCGCTATCTGTAGTGGTCAGTGCCAGTTGCTCAAGCTGTACTGGTGTGTAACCGCTCGCATATAGGCCACCAACCAAGCTGCCGACGCTGGTGCCAACGATGAGCGTGGGTTTGATACCATTTGCTTCTAGTGCTTTAATCACTCCAACATGGGCGAAGCCTTTGGCACCACCACCGCCCAATACCAACGCAATGTTAGGCTGCGCTATTTCAGATGCTTCAGGTAACGGCTGCGCTGGCGTTAGAGCGCTACAAGCGCTGATAGATAATCCGAGTACGGCAATTAAGCTGGTGCATAGCACTCTCATACTATTTCGCACTCTTAGACTATGAAGAGGTTGTCGATACTGGGCAGGAGGGAACATAAAAACACCTTATAAAATGACCATAATACGGAAAATAAGACATCAGTTATTGATATGATACAAATGAGCCGTTTGACTTTCAGGCTTTTTGACGCAGTATTACTAAATAGCTGAGCATAAGCAATTGTATTGTCAGCTATAATGAAATGAGTCGGTGTTTTGATGTGTCCTATTGATGACAGCTTTTTTATAAAAACTGTCATCATTTACGGTATATTGAAAATACTTGAATGAGTATATGAAAATTAAAAATAATATCGTTAGGATCTTTGATGTCAGTATCGGTGAACGCTTCTTTATCCAGCCCAACAGACCATATAAGGTTTGAGCTGCCACTCTCAGCGCTAGATATGCCAGTGACGGCACTGGCGGGTGTGGGATTAAAAGTCGCAGAACAGTTGGCACAATTGAATATTAAACGAATATTTGATTTATTGCTGCATTTGCCACGTGATTATGAAGATCGTAGCCGACTGCTGTCTATAGCAGAGGTGGGGCACGGGCAGTCTGCGTTAATTACTGGGCGTGTGGTGCACGTCGATACCAAGCGCAGCGGTATGACAGTCGTGGTAGATGATGATACGGGCACCATATCGCTACGGTTTTTTAAGGTTTATCGTGGTCTTGCACAAACCATGAGCTTAGGGACGCAGCTGCAATTATTTGGCGAAGTAAAGGTGAGTCGTTATGGTAAGCAAATCCACCATCCTGAATATCAAATTCTCAGTAGTAATGAGACGGTAGTAAATACCGGTTTGCAGCCTATTTATCCAAGTGTCAAAGGTTTGCATCAAAATAAGCTGCGTACCTTAATTAAGCTGGCATTACAGACGGTTCGCAGTGAAGGCTTACCGATGACGCTGTTTACTCCTACAGACTTTGCAGTCGTGGCTGACTTGCCATTAGCACCTTTTGAACCGGCTAAAATACCGATAACAGAGGCAGAGTATCCAGAAGATATATTCTCGACACTGGCGCGTAGTGTGCCAGATAATACGACTGGTCATAGCGTTAGTAATGTCGATAAAACCAATGTCTATGATGCCAATAATAATACAAACAGTGATATCCATACAGTCGCTACTAGAAAAGTTAATAACAACGTCTATAATCTGACGATATTTGAGGCCTTAGTATTACTGCATACGCCACCGACTTATACCGACGCAGGACGACAATATCAGCTACTCACCCAGTTAAGTGCCCGTACTCATGCAGCATGCCAGCGTTTAATTATTGAAGAATTAACCGCCCATCAGCTCAGCTTGTTATATCGTCGTCAGCAACTGCATCAGCATAAAGCACCCAAATGTGCCACACAAAGTCCGATTGCCGATAAGCTATTTGCCGCATTGCCATTTGATCTAACTAGCGCCCAGCAACGAGTCATGAAAGATATTACGGCTGATATGGCAACGTCCATCCCAATGCTGCGGTTGGTGCAAGGTGATGTGGGCGCGGGCAAGACTCTGGTCGCAGCGGGTGCGGCGGGTTATGCGCTAGATAGTGGCTGGCAGGTGGCTGTTATGGCACCCACAGAAATTTTAGCAGAGCAGCATTTGGTCAATTTCAAACAATGGTTTGAGCCGTTAGGTATCGGTGTCGGCTGGCTTGCTGGGAAACAAACGGCGAAGCAGCGCCGCGAAGCGTTGGAAGCAGTCGCAGAAAACGCTGTGCAAGTGGTCGTCGGTACTCATGCATTATTTCAAGAGCAGGTGCAGTTTGCCAAATTGGGCTTAGTTATTATCGATGAACAGCATCGCTTTGGTGTTGAGCAGCGTATGGCACTGACCAATAAAGGTGTGGCGAATAGCACACCGCATCAGCTGATTATGACCGCCACCCCGATTCCGCGCACGCTCGCGATGAGCGTTTATGGTGATATGGATACCTCGATTATCGATGAATTGCCACCGGGGCGTACGCCAATTACTACGGTGACCATTGACCGTAATCGACGCGATGAAGTCATTGAGCGGATTGCGGTTAATTGTGAAGCGGGTAGGCAAGCGTACTGGGTTTGCTCGTTGGTCGAAGCGTCTAGTGTGCTAGATGCGCAAGCCGCTGAAGCCACTTATGAGGATTTAAATGAGCGCTTGAATATTCGTATTGGTCTTGTTCATGGCAAGATGAAATCCGTTGACAAACAAGCCATCATGCAGGCATTTAAAGCAGGTCAGCTCGACTTGCTAATTGCCACAACGGTCATTGAAGTCGGCGTAGATGTCCCTAATGCGTCGTTAATGGTCATCGAAAATGCCGAACGATTAGGTCTATCGCAATTACATCAGCTGCGCGGGCGAGTCGGGCGTGGCTCAACCAAAAGCTATTGCGTACTGTTATACCAAAAGCCATTATCAGAGACAGGTACAGAGCGCTTAAATGTCCTGCGTGATAGCACTGATGGTTTTGTTATTGCGCAAAAAGATTTGGAGCTACGTGGTCCCGGCGAGTTATTGGGCAAACGTCAAACGGGTAACGTCGGTTATTATTTGGCTGATCTGATACGTGACGAGCAGCTGTTTGCCATTGCTCAGCGTTTAGCCAAACATCTAATTGCAGATCCTACGCGCAAGGCAGATGTCAGCCAACTGATTCACCGCTGGATGCCTGAGGCGAGTCGTTATACTAATGCCTAAGGGGTGTCCTCAATTCAATCGATTATCGTTTAAATGGGCTAAAAATGGCTAAATTAATGGTAAAAAAGAGGACAGCCAACGCTGTCCTCTTCTATTTTTTGACGTAAAGCCATCATTTCGAAACAAAGCTATTTGGCTTTTTTCGACTTTTTCAATGACTTCTTAAGCTCTTTGAGGTCTTTCTTTTTCTGCTTAATTTTTGCTTTGGTATCTTTAATTTCTTGTTTAAGCTTCTTTACGTCTGATTTATTAGCCATGATGGATTCCTTTATTAGTAGAGTTATCTTAATAATGACAAATTACCCCATAAATACAAGTCTAAACTGTAGGGCGTATGTATCATTAATTTTTACGAGTGATTGTTCCAACTATAATGGTCGTATCTTAATTCATTCAATATGACAACATATTTGGTCATTTTTTCATTGGCGGAATAAGTTTTAAGAGAGGAACTTTGCGCGAAGAAGACTTATGCAATGAACTGGGACTGAGCTAGGAATAGGCTGTCTTTTGTCTTTACTTATCGTTCACTTTATAATCTTTGCTACTAATATTTTTATTAAGTTCAATGTCTTGATTACTATCAACAATTGACTCTGTAGATACTTAACACAATTGACCCAATGACGAGATAGTCTACAATGATAAAAGACTATTCTGATAAGCTCTGCCAGCATCATTTTGTTTCCCTTATACTTTTTACGGCGTTAGTACCGTGCTTATTTATAGAGACCGACTATGAGTGATTTTGAACACCCTAATAATAAGCAAGCACCGACTAGCGAGCAAGAAACCAACATTGAGCCACCTCAACCATCTGAGCTACCACCGTATCGCCAGTCTGATACATTGTCTAAAAAAACTTCTTCAAAATTACCGTTATGGTTGTTACCCGTATTGGCAGCCGTGCTTATCATTGGTGTGCTACTTGGAAAGTATTGGGGCGGTAGTGATAAAGCCGCGACCGATGAATCGCCAGTTTCTAGTCGTATTTCAAGTGATGGTGCCACTGCAAGCGCTACGAGTACTGAGCAGGCGGTATTATCAGTAGAGGCGGTCAGCCCAAGCCAAGATGATATTGGTAACACACTCAGTGCTGATGGCACCATTGATGCCAAAGATACGGCGAATGTCAGTGCTAAAGTCAATGGCGTGGCTATCGAGCGTATATTGGTCGAAGAAGGTGATCGCGTCAAAGCGGGTCAAGTATTGGCGATATTTGATACCGATGCTATGGAGCAGCAAGTCTTGCAAGCAGAGGCAGATGTTGCCGAAGCAGAAGCGACGCTTGCCAATGCCAGTGCTGATGCTGCCCGTGTATTGCCATTGATAGATATTGATGCCATTAGTAAACAAGAAGCCGATCGCTATCGCACTGCAAAACTTCAAGCACAGGCTGCGCTACAAGCCTCCAAAGCGCGTCTGAGCACTCAGCGCTTGAGTGTAGATAATGCAACAGTGGTCGCACCAGTCAGCGGTGTCATCAGCGAGAAAATGGCGGAGGTCGGTATGGTTGCTGGTGGCGAGCCATTATTTACTATCATTAAAGGTGGTATTTTGGAATGGCGTGCAGATATTGATCCCAAGCTTGTCGGTGAAGTCAGTGTCGGGACGCCAGTACGGGTGAGCTTACCAGATGGTGATACGGTAATGGGGAAAGTGAGCCGCATAGCACCAACGGCGGACAACAACCGGCAGATTACCATCTATGCGAGCTTGGCAGCCAATGCAAAAGTACGGGCAGGTATGTATCAAACGGGTGAGTTCCTATTAGGCAGTGCCAGTACGCAAACGGTACCCAATAGCGCTATCGTCAGCAACGATGGCTATGATTATGTGATGCTAGTAACCAATGTGACGACTCAAGATGGTCAGACCATGGGTCGTATCAAGCAACAACGAGTGACATTGGGCGAGCGACTTGGCGAAAATGTGGCAGTGCTAGAGCCATTGCCTAGTGACAGTCAAATTGCCAAACAAGGCGGCAGCTTTTTAAATGATGGAGATTTGGTGCGTATCGTTGATGGTGTTAGCCAAGCGAGTACAGCAGCGCAGGCACAACCATGAGTTTAAATGTTTCTGCTTACTCGATAAAAAATCCTTTAGTTGCCATTTTGCTATTCATACTACTGACGTTAGGCGGTATTTATGGCTTTATGAAAATGAAGGTGCAGCAGTTTCCTGATATTGACTTACCTGCAGTCGTGGTCACGGTGACTTTACCGGGTGCCGCGCCATCACAGCTCGAAAACGACATCGCAAAAAAGATAGAAAACAAGCTCACCAGTATTGAGGGCATCAAGCATATTCGCACCACGTTACAAACGGGTGCTGCCACCATGGTCACAGAGTTTGTGTTAGAAAAGGATATTCAGGAAGCGGTCGATGATGTGCGCTCGGCAGTAGGCGAGGTACGCGGCGATTTGCCTGCCGCTGCCAATGACCCTATTATTACTAAAGTTTCAACCGCAGGATTCCCCGTTGTCACTTATTCTGTGGCTTCTGAAAACATGAATGTGGAAGACTTGTCTTGGTTCGTCGATGATACGGTCACCAAGCGTCTTTCTGACATACCGGGTGTCAGTACGGTGAGCCGTATTGGTGGTTTGCAGCGTGAAATTACCGTCGCAGCTGACCCGATTACCTTGAGTGGTCTTAAGCTCTCTATCACACAACTATCCAATCAAATCATGGGTATTCAGCAGGACAGCTCTGGTGGTGAAGCAGAAGTGGGCAAAACCACCCAGACGATTCGTGTCCTTGGTGCGGTGGAGCGGGCAAGTGAGCTCAATGATTTACAAGTGGCAATCCCAGCAGGCGGCACGCAAGCGCTTGGACGTATGGCACAAATCACAGATGGCGCGGCTGACCCAAGCTCTATTGCTAAGCTTGACGGGCAAACGGTGGTGGCATTTAACATCACCCGCTCGCGTGGTGCCAGTGAAGTCGAGGTCATGGAGCTGGTTGATGCAGAGCTTGCCAAGCTGTCAGCCGATGTAGGTAATATCACTATTGAAAAGGTCTATGATCGGGCAACGCCCATCGCTGAAGATTATCAAGCTTCTTTACGGATGCTGATCGAAGGTGGTCTGTTAGCAGTCGTCGTTGTATTCTTATTTTTGCGCAATATTCGGGCAACTATAGTTGCTGCTGTCGCCTTGCCATTATCAGTGATTCCCACCTTTTTAGGTATGTACTTATTTGGCTTTAGCCTCAATATTATATCTTTGTTGGCATTGTCGTTAGTGATTGGTGTATTGGTTGATGATGCGATCGTCGAGGTCGAAAACATCATACGGCATTTACGCATGGGCAAGACACCGTATGAAGCAGCGATGGAAGCGGCTGACGAGATTGGCTTGGCGGTAGTCGCGACCACCTTTACTTTGATTGCCGTGTTTTTACCCACCGCCTTTATGGGCGGTATCGTTGGACAGTTTTTCCGTCAGTTTGGCTGGACGGCTGCATTATCGATTTTTGCGTCTTTGATGGTCGCGCGCCTTATCACACCGATGATGGCAGCGTATATATTGCGACCAGAGAAAAAACACGTTGAGAAGCAAAGCGCGCTGATGGGTTGGTATCTCAAAATAGTAGCATGGACACTGCATCATCGCTGGCTGACGATGGGTGCAACTTTAGTGTTATTCGTGGCGTCACTGATGCTTGTCAAATTACTACCAACATCGTTTATTCCTGATAATGACATTGACCAAACTCGTGTGGCGATTGAGTTGACACCTGACGTTGCACTGGAAGACACAGAGCGCGTTGCTGCGCTGGCAAGTGAGCGTATTTTAGCAATGCCTGAAGTCACCAATATTTTTACCTCAGTCGGTGAGGCTCAGGCTAGCATGGACTCAAACTCTAGTGGTGGCAAAGCCGAAAATATAGCAGGTCTAGACATCGTGCTAGCACCACGTGCAGAGCGCGGCTCTAAGCAAGAGATTGAACGTCAAATAAGTAGTTTGTTGGCAGAAGTCCCAGGCGCGCGCTTTACCGTCGGTTTGTCGAGTGGTGGAGAGAGTGGTTACAACTTCTCTATGACCAGTACCAATCCGCAATTGCTTGAACAAACCGCTCAGCAAATTATGTCAGAGATTCGAGGGCTGCCCAGTGCTGGCTCCGTGACCAGTGACCGCAGTTTGCCGCGTCAAGAGTTAACGGTGACGCCAGACAGACTGGCGATGGCGGATAAAGGTGTGACCACGCAAGACATAGCTACGACGTTACGAGTGGCGACGGTGGGTGACTATGAGCAGCGTTTATCCAAGCTCAATTTGGATACGCGGCAGATTCCTATCGTCATTCGTCTACCAGATGTTGCCAAGCAAAATGTCAGTCAATTAGAAGGTCTATATGTACCGAGCTCGTTACCAGCAGGACAGGGTGTACGTGTGGGTGAAGTCGCGTCATTAGACTTTGGCACTGGGCCTGCGCAGATTAGCAGGCTCGATCGGGAACGCGCCATCAGTATCACGGTGCAACCTGCGAGTGGCGAGCTTGGAGATTTGGTACAAGCGGTTAAATCAGTACCTGCCATGCAACAACTACCGCCTTCCATTACCATTATTGACCAAGGTCAAGCAGAAAACATGGCTGAGCTATTCAGCGGTTTTGTGATTGCGATGTCGGTCGGTGTGGTTTGTATTTTAGGCGTACTTATTCTATTGTTTGGGCGTATATTGCAGCCTTTTACCATTTTGATGGCATTGCCTTTATCGATAGGCGGCGCTTTTGTGGGCTTGGTTATTACCAATAGCAGTCTTTCTATGCCATCGATGATCGGCTTTATTATGCTAATGGGTATTGCCACCAAAAACTCTATCTTATTGGTCGATTATGCACTGATTGCACAGCGTCGAGGTTTGGCGCGTTTTGAGGCTATTATCGATGCTTGCCGCAAGCGGGCGCGTCCTATTATTATGACCACCATTGCGATGGGCGCGGGGATGTTGCCCTTAGTCTTCGGTTGGGGTGATGCCGATCCAACCTTCCGTCGTCCGATGGCCGCTGCGGTATTGGGTGGTCTGGTGACTTCGACGTTATTAAGCCTTGTGGTGATTCCAGTGGTTTATACTTTGATGGATGATTTGTCAGGATGTTTTGCTAAATGGCTTGTACCTAGTGGCAAAGAGCAGACAACGACAGATAGCAAAGTATAATTTAACGGATTTATTTGATCATACTTATGACATAGCGTTAGCAGTGAGAATGCTCTGTCTAAAATAGACGAGCCTATATTTATTGATTAAGTATGGGCTTGTTGTCATTATATAAGAGAGTAATTATAAGAGCACAATCACAAGAGCACAGTCACAAAGGATGTGATTGCTCTATCATTTATATAGCAAAGGAGTGTTACTATGAATCAAATGTCCCTCTCGACAGTCATACTGTCCTCGCGGAAGCCGCTACTAGCCTTAAGCATAAGCATGTTAGGTATCGCCAGCAGTCAGGCGATGACTTACGATATTGATCCCACCCATACCAATGTACGCTTTGCTATTGACCATTTTAATACCTCTACCAACACAGGTGGCTTTTATAATATCACTGGACAGCTAGATTATGACCCAGCGGCTCAGACCGGTAATATCTCGCTAGTAATTCCTCTGAATAGCCTAAATACAGGCAATACGGCATTTGATATCAC
The DNA here is from genome assembly GCF_022129225.1 of Psychrobacter sp. Ps7. Classification (NCBI taxonomy): domain Bacteria; kingdom Pseudomonadati; phylum Pseudomonadota; class Gammaproteobacteria; order Moraxellales; family Moraxellaceae; genus Psychrobacter; species Psychrobacter sp. Ps7. The sequence continues at coordinate 23,243 of NZ_JADQAH010000035.1, forward strand.
ACTAAAAAGCGCAGATTTTTTTGATATTGAGCAGTTTCCACTGGCGCAATTTGAGTCTACCAAATGGTATTTTACGACTGATGGTAGTGGCTCAAATGTCAGCAAGGTTGATGGTATGTTGACACTACATGGCAAGACTAATCCCATTACGCTGACGGCTACCAAGTTCAATTGCTACTTAAATCCAATATTAAAAAAACCAGTTTGCGGTGGGGATTTCACAACGACCATTGATCGAACGAAATGGGGCATCAGTAAATATACGTTATTGGGTATTACTAAAGAAGTTCAGCTAAATATTCAGATTGAAGCGGCAAGGCAGTAGTTTAACAGCGTTAAGGTTGAAAAAATCTTAAAAATTTTATCGCTGATAAAATCAATAGAAAGCAATTCTCTATTTATATTATCAAAAAAGGGCTGAGACTTAGAAAATAAGTTTTGGCTTTTTTAATGAGAGAATCCTTAGATTCGTTAGTTAGTTTATCGAAATTTTCTTTATGCTTTCACTAGCGTAGCTCATTTTTCTACAGGCTTATTTTTTGCTGAATGATCCTATCGAGCAAGTCATAAAGTCTCCGCTATCCAATCTAATGTCATACCATAACTCCATTAACATGAATTATATTCATCTTATATTTAAATAGTATCGTTTTTATTCATGTAATAGTTTAGGTATGATTCACCTCATACACAAATTTGGTTTTATCTCAAATAATGAGAGTAGATTAGGGTAGCGGATTATCATGAGTAAAGAATTTAGTTGTGCCATTAAGCGCATTCGTTTTGATGAAAACTATCATCCTGCAAATAGCACGCGTCTCACGACGAACTTTGCGAATTTGGCGCGTGGCGAGCATCGTCAAGAGAACTTAAGCAAAACGTTAAGAATGATAAATAATCGTTTTAATGCATTGGCACATTGGGATAATCCCACCGCAGATCGTTATTCTGTTGAGGTTGATATTATTTCTGTCGACATGGATGTGGCAGGAAATGGCGATACTTTCCCTATCATCGAGATGCTGCAAACAACGATTTTGGATCATAAAGAAAACACCCGTATTGACGGTATGATTGGTAATAGTTTCTCATCTTATGTGCGCGATTATGACTTTAGCGTGGTCTTATTAGACCATTTCGATAAACATCCATCATCTGCGCCACCAGTAGATTTCGGTGACTTACATGGCAAACTGTTTCAGTATTTATTGAATTCAGACGCTTACCAAGCTAATTTCACCAAGAAGCCTGTGATTTGCTTGAGTGTTTCCACCAGTAAAACCTATCAACGTACGACCAATCAGCACCCTGTATTGGGCGTTGAATACAAACAAGATGGCTGCTCTTTGAACAAAGGGTCATTAACCGATGAGTACTTTTCCAAAATGGGCTTAACCGTTCGCTACTTTATGCCTACGGGTAGCGCCGCGCCATTAGCGTTTTATTTTGCGGGTGACTTGCTGAGCGATTACGCCGATCTTGAGCTGATCAGTGCGATTAGTACCATGGAGACGTTTCAAAAAATCTACCGACCTGAAATTTATAATGCCAATTCGGCAGCGGGTCAAGTGTATCAACCCAGCTTGAAGTACCAAGATTATTCCCTAACGCAAATCGTCTATGATCGCGCAGAGCGTAGTCAGATGGCAGTGACACAAGGTAAGTTCACCGAAGAGCAGTTCATCAAGCCATACCAAACCATTCTTAATGAGTGGGCAGCAAGCTATGATGTAAATGAGCACGCGGCAGAAGCATGTGCGAATAAAGAATACGCTGCCTAAACACGCTCAATCTGGCTGAAATGAGAATACCAATAAATAAGAAGATGAATCGTATGACAATATTATTACCGACACAAAAATTACTACCGACATCAACCGCAGGCAGCTTACCGAAACCTTCTTGGCTTGCAGAACCTGAAAAAATTTGGTCACCTTGGGCATTAGAAGGTGAGCAACTGCTTGAAGCCAAACAAGACGCGCTACGTTTGACATTGCAAGAACAGGTACATGCAGGCATTGATATTGTCAGTGATGGCGAGCAAACTCGTCAGCACTTTGTGACCACCTTTATTGAACATCTAGATGGCGTCGATTTTGAGAAGCGCGAGACCGTGCGCATTCGTAATCGTTATGATGCCAGTGTGCCTTCAGTCGTTGGCGCGGTAAGCCGTCAAAAGCCTGTATTTGTTGATGATGCTAAGTTTTTACGTGCGCAAACCGATCAGCCAATCAAATGGGCACTGCCTGGTCCGATGACCATGATTGATACCTTGTATGATGGTCATTATAAAAGCCGTGAAAAATTGGCGTGGGAATTTGCTAAAATCTTAAATCAAGAAGCCAGAGAATTAGAAGCGGCTGGGGTGGATATTATCCAATTCGATGAGCCTGCATTTAATGTGTTCTTTGATGACGTCAACGACTGGGGTATCGCTACGTTAGAGCGTGCCATTGAAGGTCTAAAGTGTGAAACGGCGGTGCATATCTGTTACGGCTACGGCATCAAAGCCAATACCGATTGGAAAAAGACGCTGGGCTCAGAGTGGCGTCAATATGAGCAAGCGTTTCCTAAGTTGCAACAGTCGAATATTGATATTGTCTCTTTAGAATGTCAAAACTCACATGTACCGATGGATTTGATTGAATTGATCCGCGGTAAAAAAGTGATGATTGGTGCCATTGACGTGGCAACCAATACCATTGAAACCCCTGAAGAAGTGGCTATTACGCTACGTAAAGCCTTGCAATTCGTCGATGCGGATAAGCTGTATCCTTCGACCAACTGCGGCATGGCACCACTATCGCGCCAGGTGGCACGAGGTAAGCTGCAAGCATTAAGTGCTGGCGCGGCAATTGTGCGTCAAGAACTGACCGCTTAGGATTTATTAAATAAACTGATGCAAAATTTAGCTTTTATAGGTTGGGTTTTTAACCCCGCCTATACTAGCTTGTTTAAACTCATGATTGACCTCAGTTATCAATGAACTTAAAGATTTAAAATTTAGGAGTTAAGTCATGATTGAAGCCACCGATTTTAGAGATGGTATGTCTTTGTTAACAACAGCGGTCAATGTTATTACCACAGAAGGCAGCGCTGGTACTCATGGATTTACCGCATCTGCGGTGTGTAGTGTCACCGATACACCGCCAACCTTGCTGGTTTGCATGAATCAGACATCTCGCTCACATGCCCATTTTATTGAAAATAAAACGTTAAGTGTCAATGTTTTAGGCGCACAGCATGAATCAATATCTAACGCTTTTGCCTCCAAATTGAGTTCACAAGAGCGATTTGAATACGGCTCTTGGTCACAACTCAAAACAGGCGCTCCCCTTTTAGAAGATGCGTTGGTCAGTTTTGATTGTGAGATTGAGGACATTCAGCAAGTGGGCACGCATAGTGTTTTCATGTGCCGAGTGGTCGCCATTAGACAAAGTGAGCAAGAGGAGAGTTTGGTGTATTTTAATCGTGCCTATTCTCGGGTTGGTCAAGTGGATCAAGCAGAAATCGCCTAAGTTGGCTTTTTAACTGATTGATTGTCACTGAACTAAAATAACCATCGTACTAACTCTACATAAGAAGTAAATATCCCGTGGAATTAATCGTTTTTTTAATCATAGGTGCGCTAGCAGGATTTGCTGCGGGGCTATTTGGTGTGGGCGGTGGCACAATTATCGTGCCATTATTATTCATCGTCTTTACGCAAATGGGTTACAGCCCTGACAATATCATGCATTTGGCATTGGGGACGTCATTGGCGACCATCATTGTCACCTCTATCAGCTCGCTCATGGCACACAATAAAAAAGGCGCAGTCATGTGGCCTGTCTTTAAAAATCTGGCACCAGGCTTAGCGATTGGCTGCTTTTTAGGGGCAGGGATTGCAGGGCAGATATCTGGGCTGTATCTTCAGCTCATTGTTGGCGTATTTTTGCTTTGGGTCGCCTACAAGATGTTTTTCGGTGGCAAAAAACAGGTAGCTAATCATGCTACCAATTCTAGTAGTACCGACGATGCTAATACACAACTGCCTTCGAAACCTAAGCAGCTCGCAGCAGGTGGGGTTATCGGTATCGCTTCTGCCATTTTCGGTATTGGCGGCGGTAGCTTAACCGTGCCTTATCTCACGCGGTATGGTGTTGTTATGCAAAAAGCCGTTGGCACCTCAGCAGCTTGTGGTCTGCCGATTGCCATTGCTGGAGCATTAGGTTTTATGTTTTTTGGGATGCAGCAACGAATTGATGTGCCTAACACCATTGGCTTTGTGCACATTTATGCCTTTTTAGGGATCAGTATCATGAGCTTTTTTACCGCCAAGCTAGGCGCGAAAGTTGCTCATATACTATCACCAGAGCTTTTAAAGAAATGCTTTGCGGTGTTATTAACGGTTGTAGGGTGTTATTTCCTGTATAAGGGATTGGTTTAAGTCTTTATATTGGCGCGTTTACACTGCAACGTTTAGATAGTTCAGAAGTCTATTATGATTGGTTCTGTTATATCAGTCTGTTTTAAGTGGTCTATTAATGGATTTAAAGGGTGAAGTAGCTGGTTCCCTCGGGGTATAGTCTTTTGTTTTTCAAAATGACTGTCCTTTCTAAAATAAGCATGGTTTGACATATAAATTAAATGCTAGAATGCCAACAAAAGCTTACTCTGGTAGTCGTGTTTAATGAATAATATTGCCTTATACGTTCTTATCGCCTCTGCCACTATTGCTAGCCCGGGCCCCGGTGTCATTCTAAGTATTACAAACTCCCTGACGCATGGTCGAAAAACAACAACTTATGGCATCTTAGGTATCTCTCTAAGGATGCTAGGCGTGGCTATTGTCTCAGCTACTAGTATTGGACTAGTGATTGCAACATCAACGAAAATGTTCTTGGCCATTCAATTAGTGGGCGCAATATATATTCTACTTGGGTTTTAAAATGGCCTTTGGAAAAAGAAAATCATTTGTCCTAGAGTCTGATAGCAACTTAGAGGTTAGCAGTACAAGTGCTGGTAGGTTATTCAAAGAAGGTTTGCTAACCTCCCTTTCTAACCCAAAACCTATCTTATTTTTTATGGCTGTATTTCCGCAATTTATCGATACTGAACAAGCCTATCTTTCTCAATTCCTGATTTTAGCTTCAGCTTTTTGCCTGTTGGTCTTACTGATCCATTTTTGCTACGCAGAAGCATTTGCTTTAGCCAGTCGATATCTATGGAAAGCTCAAGATAATCTATAGTTAATTACAAAAATAGGCGGTGCAATATTAATGCTCATTGCCGTTCTATTGTGTGTAAGTGTGGTGCTCGCTCTCTAAAAGCATCCTATGGTTAATACGAGATTGTCATAAAATTTTTTTAAATATAATAATCAGCCATAACTTCCTAGGCCAACTACATGACTCCTATATACACCGCATTGGCTGTACTGGTTACTTTTATTTGGGGTGTAAACTTTACCTTTATTGCATGGGGACTTGAAAGCTTTCCACCGCTAATGCTCACCGCCCTGCGTTTTTTCTTTACCGCTGTGCCACTGGTTTTTTTTCTAAAACCGCCCAAATTTAACCGTACATTACTTATCTATGCTATCGGTACGTTTGTCATGCAGTATGCTTTTGTATTTACTGCCATGCACTTAGGGGCATCAGCAGGATTGACGGCATTATTGCTACAAATTCAAATTTTTATTACCGTATTGTTGGCGTATTTTATACTGGGTGAGGCAGTGAGTCGCATGCAAATCATCGGTATGCTGGTCGGTGTGCTAGGGCTTAGCGTCATCGCGTTGAACCTTGGTGGTGATATGCCTCTGGCTGGGTTTGTCTGTATTTTGATTGCTGCCATAGGCTGGAGCTTTGGTAACATTGCTTCAAAACAGGCGTCAACACAAGCGACGCAGCAAAGATCAGACGGGGCTATTATTTCGTCTAATACTGGAAGGAATAAGGCATCCGCGTTGTCTGCTCTCGCTCTCGTGGTTTGGGGTGGTCTGATCGCTTGCGTGATTTTAACGCTATCTTCTCTCATATTTGAGACCGAGGCATGGCAGCTGGCGACGTTTACCGAGGCATCGCTTAAGTCTTGGTTATCACTTGGGTTTATCGTGTATGTCTCAACGCTGATAGGATTTGGACTGTGGGCGCATCTGCTTAGTCAAAATACGGCTTCCAAGGTTATGCCGTTTGCTCTATTGGTGCCAGTATTCGGTATGACAACCTCAGTGCTGCTTACAGGAGAGGTCGTGACATGGTGGAAGATGCTGGCAATGATATTGATACTGTCGGGGTTGGTGATAGCGAATATAAAAATGAAACTGGGAAGAAAGCGCCAGCCAATATGATGTTAGCTGCTCTTATTCCTATAACAGCGCTTACGGTAAATAAAAATCCAAAAGCTCATAGCCGAAGATTGAAGTCCTTACTAGGGTATCGAACCTTCATATCTAGCATCAGTATGTCGACTTCTTTGATATGACTATCTAAGATAAAACCTACGCTGTTTAATCTTTAGCGCTGTCCACCCAAGAAAACTCTTCTAAGATACGCATCCATTGGTCATCTAATTTAGCTTTTAGCAATAATGGCTCACCAGTGACGGGGTGGCTGAGCGCTAAAGTCTGAGCATGCAGCAGCATGCGCGTACAATCATAGTGAGTACGAAAAAATCGTGTGTGACGTATATCACCGTGGCTAGTATCACCCACGATATGATGGAATACATGTCGCATGTGCCGACGCAGCTGATGCTTGCGCCCAGTCTCGGGTGTCAAGCGCACAAGACTATAGCGGCTCGTGTCATGCTTTTTTGATACGGCAAATGGTAACTCGATTTGTGCCAAACTTTGCCAATGGGTCACCGCCTCTTGAGCGGGTTTGTCCAAATCGGCAAACTTATCGGCGATGGCATCGGGTTGAAAGCTCAACGCATAATCAACGGTGCCTTGTTCTGACATATAGCCGCGCACCACGGCTAAATACTGCTTGGTAACTTTGTGTTCAGTAAAAGCCTCGCCAAGGCTGCGCGCCACGGCTGAGCTCTTGGCAAACAATAATACGCCTGACGTAGGCTTGTCTAACCGATGCACTGGAAATACATGGCAACCTACCGCATCACGGGTGAGTTGCATGGCAAAGCGCGTCTCGCCTTTATCCAGCCAACTGCGATGCACCAATAGACCAGCCTCTTTATTAATTGCCACCAGAAATTCATCTTCATAGATTATTTCTATTTGATTAGTGATCTGATTGGCGGTGTCGCTTTCGATATACATGTTCTCATTGTCCATACTGTAGATACAGTAATTATATAAGTGATTGAATTATATAAATTACTGATATTTTTCTATTTTGTTATTTACAAAAAATCCTTCGCTATCTTATTCGTACCAGATAGCGAAGGATTCGGTGTAAAAAGCAACTAATTAATGATAATATTATTAAAATCAAATACTTATGTTACTCAACAGTCACTGATTTAGCAAGGTTACGCGGCTGATCGACGTCTGTGCCGCGCATTACTGCGACATGGTATGACAACAGCTGTACGGGTACGCTATAGACGATAGGGGCAAGCGTTTCACAAACATCAGGCACATAGACCACATGTAATCTGTCTTCTGCGACCATTTGACTAGATTCACTGGCAAAAACGAACAGCTCACCATGACGCGCGTGTACTTCTTGCATATTGGCTTTTAGCTTATCAAACATGCTGTCTTTTGGCGCTAGTACGACGATGGGCATGTCTTTATCGACCAAGGCCAATGGACCGTGTTTCAGCTCGCCTGCGGCATAGCCTTCAGCGTGGATATAAGAGATTTCTTTCAGCTTTAACGCGCCTTCTAGCGCTATTGGAAACTGCAAACCACGACCTAAGAACAGGCAGCTCTTTTTATACTCAAAATGCTCACTCATGGCTTTGATAGGTGCATCGAGGTTTAAGCTGGCATGTAGTTGACCACGTAGCTCTTGTAATTGACCAAGCAAGGTACTCAGGTTTACGCCAGTCATGCGTTCTTGAACGACACCCACTTTTAAGACCAATAGCATTAAAGCGGCGAGCTGAGTGGTGAATGCTTTGGTAGAAGCAACACCAATCTCGGGACCAGCAAGCGTTGGTAAAAAGATATCCGTCTCACGTACCAAAGACGATGTCGGTACATTACATAATGCTAAGCTAACTAGACCTGCTGGCGTGTGCTTTTGAATATCACGTAGCGCCGATAACGTGTCTGCCGTTTCGCCAGATTGAGAAATACAAATGACAAGTGTGTTGTCGATGACGACAGGATTGCGATAGCGGAATTCACTAGCGACTTCAACGGAACAAGGCACACGAATAAGGCTCTCAAACCAATATTTTGCGACCAAGCCTGAGTGGTAACTGGTACCACAAGCGATGACTTGGACATGCTTAATGCCTTTTAATTGCGCTTCATGACGCTGTAAAAAGTCATCGCGCAGTTTAGACGGCTCATCGCTATCTACAGCCATCTCAACAGTACGGGCAACCGCGTCTGGCTGCTCATAGATTTCTTTGAGCATATAATGCTTAAACTCACCTTTATCCGCATTGTGCTGTGCCGCATCAATTTCATGTATCTGACGTTTTACTTCGACACCATCGGCATAAACCTGAATGCTACTGCGCGTCAATTTGGCGATATCACCTTCTTCTAGGTACATAAAGCGATTGGTGACCGGTAGTAGGGCTAATTGATCAGAAGCAATAAAATTCTCACCGATACCCACACCAATCACTAGTGGAGAGCCCAAACGAACAGTAATCAGCTCATCTGGGCAATCGATATGCAGAATACCAAGGGCAAATGCGCCATGTAATAACGGAATAACCGCACGAACCGCTTCTAGTAAATCAGGCGTTGTTTTGTAGATATCATTGATTAGATGAGCGACGACTTCGGTATCGGTCTGCGACGTAAATACGTAACCTTTAGCAATCAATTCTTCTTTTAACTCGGCATAGTTTTCAACGATACCGTTATGTACCACAGCGATTTTTCCTGATACGTGCGGATGGGCATTACGCTGTGCCGGCTCGCCATGGGTGGCCCAACGTGTATGCGCAATACCAATGTGACCATCGAAAAATTCAGGATTAACTGCCACAGCATCGACCAATGCTTGCACTTTACCCACTTGGCGCTCGCGATGAAGCTCGCCATCACGAATGACGGTCAGACCGGCAGAATCATAACCACGGTATTCTAAACGTTTAAGACCCTCAAGTAAGATACTAGCGATATTACGCTCAGCGACTGCTCCAACGATTCCACACATAACTATTCCTTAAATTCGATGTTTCATGTTTTGATTTTTAAAGGCTTCAATGTTTCAATGCTTAACCGCTCAAATACTTTGAGAGGCGATAATGTTCAGTCAATAAATAATAGAAATTCATACTGACAGAGCTTTTATACTGACAATTTTGACGTTATAAATATAAGGAAGCAGCATCACAAAAATTGTCATGCTGCTTAGTATTACTTCAATACATACTGTTCAAAATGCTTGTGATTGACCATTGCTATTTTAACTTTTTGGTCGGACGCTGAAAGTCGTTTTTCTGAGTTTGTCGTGCCCGTCCAAAGGCTAATGCTTTACTGTCGACGTCTTTAGTAATCACTGAACCTGCGGCAACCGTAGCGCTATCACCAATAGTCACAGGTGCCACTAAACTTGAGTTCGAGCCAATGAAGGCATTGTCTTCAATAATGGTTTGTGATTTATTGACACCATCATAATTACAAGTAATGACGCCTGCACCGACATTGACATCTGTACCAATGGTCGTATCACCGATATAACTCAAGTGATTGACTTTGCTGCCATGACCGACCGTTGATTTTTTAATCTCGACGAAATTACCGACTTTACTGTTGTTAGCCAATACCGTTTCAGGACGCAAATGGGCGAAAGGACCGACATCAACGCCAGCACCAATCTCAGCGCGATCAATCACGCAATAAGGTTTTATGTGACAGGCATTACCAATGTGGGCGTTTTTGATGACACAGCCCGCTTCGATATAAACATTGTCACCTAAGACACAATCACCCTCGAATACCACACCCACATCGACAAACACGTCTTGACCTGCAGTTAAGGTACCGCGAATATCAACGCGACTTGGATCAGCGAACTGTACACCGGCTTCTTGCAGGTCGGCAACTAATTTGCCTTGCCACGTGCGCTCTAAGCTAGCAAGTTGTTGGCGGTTATTGACGCCTTCAATCTCAAAGGTATGCTCAGGCTCAATCGCGACAATATTAATGCCTTCAGCGACCGCCATTTTAACGATATCCGTCAGGTAGTATTCTTGCTGCGCATTGTCATTAGACAGTTTTGGCAGGTATTTATGCAATAACGCATTATCGACGCAGTAAATACCGCTATTGATCTCTCGGATTTTCTGCTCATCAGCGCTGGCATCTTTTTGCTCGACGATGGCTTCGATGTTGCCGTCTTTGTCACGTTTGATACGACCGAGACCAAAAGGATTGTCTACGGTCAACGTCAACATCGACATGCCCTCGGTGTTAGCCGCTTGTAGCGTTGCTAATGTCTGGCAGCTGACTAATGGCACATCACCATAGAGAATCAGGCTTTGCCCTTCTTTGGGTAATTCCGACAGGGTCACTTTTACCGCATGTCCAGTACCTAATTGCTCAGTCTGAGCAACCCAAGTAATAGGCAGATGCGCATATTGAGCATTGATATCTGCTTGGACTTGCTCGCCACCAAAACCATGAACAATAATAGTGTCGTCAACCGTTAATTGATGACAAGTATCAAGGACATGACCCAATAACGACTTACCAGCCAATGTCTGTAGCACTTTTGGCTTAGCCGACTGCATACGCGTGCCTTTGCCCGCAGCGAGGATAATTACCGAGAGGGGAGTTGTCATAATAGCCTACAAATGTAACAAAATATAATTTAGAATTATAGCGCAAACCGTGATTTAACTAAAACGCTATGTCGTGATATCTTTGTAACTTACGTTGCTTGTCATGGGCTTACCATTTACTGGTGGCTTGCTAATAAATTGGCTATCGTCACAAACGCATTACTAAAAAAGCGGGAGAGTTAAAAAAATGATGGACTATAAACGACAATCGGTTATGAAAGACCGTCGCTTATATAAAAGCGAGGCTAATTTAACAATTAAAGGATGGTGGTATAAATAATGATCCAAACGGCTGCTGCCATGATACCTGCGATGATGTCATCAAGCATGATACCTAGGCCGCCTGCGACTTTTTTATCTGCCCAGCCAATCGGTGGTGGCTTAATAATGTCAAAAAAGCGGAACAATATAAAGGCGATAATAATGGCAACAATAGAAGAGGTTTGAGCGATATTTTGCCAAAAATTACCGTCAGCGATACCCATATAAGATAGCGGCAGTAGGGTAAGCCACATGCCTGCCCATTCATCCCAGACGATATGCGGGTTATCATGACCACCCATTAGCTCTGAGGTACGACCGCATATCCAACTACCAATCACACAAGAGAGAATGGTAATAATCAAAAATGGTACGAATCCTAAGCTTAGCAATGGTATCGCGACGATTAAGCCACCAACCGTGCCCCAAGTACCAGGCGCACGGCGCGGTAGGCCACTACCTAAACCTAACCCAAGCCAATAAACTACGCGGTCAAGCATATTGGCATTGGCGGGTAGCGGCGGGCAATCATTGGCTTTACGGATATCAGGCTTAGATAGGTTGTGATCAATCATGGGTTAACCTGCAAAATGTTGGTAACCCGTCAGATTGGGCCAAGTAGTAAAGGGGGCGGGATGGGTAGGTGTGATTGGCTGTCCTTGATAAAAAAGCTCTGGTGGTAAATTTTTGATAGAATCTGGCTCATTTACGGCTATGACTTCGCCGATACAGGTAACAGGCGTGTTGCTACTGTCATTAACAGGTGGTTCAATATGAGCAGGCAAAGTAAAAGCCAATTCATAATCATCACCGCCAGTCAGCTGGCACAACAAGCGCTCGGTTAACTCAGCGTTTGCCAATGCGTTGCTAGTAGGTAGCTGATCGAGATGAATGCGCATACTAACGCTGCTTTGTTGGCAGATATGACCAATATCTTGATACAGACCATCAGAGATATCTATCATCGCAGTCGCACCAATTTTTGCCAATGCTGCACCCAGTGCAATACGCGGCGTTGGCATATGTAGACGATGCGCAAGCTCAATACCGATAGCATTGTCAGGATTTTGTAGCGCATAAGCGGCATCGCCAAGCGTGCCTGAGACATAAAGTTTGTCGCCAACTTGCGCGCCTGAACGGTAGACGGCTGGCGTTTCTTTGGTGAGTAACCCTTGCGCGCTGATACTCAGAACTAAATTGTCGCTGCGCGTGGTATCACCACCAATAAGCGTCACCCCAAATAGCTGGCAAGCATGGAATAAGCCTTTAGCAAATTCACTTAACCAGTGCTCATTTGCCAAGCACTCAGGCAAAGCTAACGCCAATAGAATACTATGCGGAGTTGCACCCATAGCGGCAATATCTGAGACGTTCACTGCCACGGCTTTATAACCGATGGTAAATGCCAGCTTATTTACTTGCTCCCAGTCAGCGCTAAAGTGTCGACCTTGAACCAGCGTATCAATACAGCTGACTAATCGCGCGCCTGCAGGCAAGCTCATCACTGCGGCATCATCACCAATGCCTTTTTCAACACTGTCTTTGTCGACACTGCTAGACAATGACTGCGCAGCTTGCATTTGGGAGAATATACGCTCAATCAGCTCAAACTCATTCATAATTAGTCTTTGCTGTCTGCATCAGTGCGGTCTGTTTCAATCGCTTTTTTGCTCGCTTTAAAGTCACTAATATTGGCAGTAGCCTTACTAGCGCTATTGCGTTTGACAGTAGCATTATTGGCACTGATACGAGGCTTGTTTGAAGCAGTTAATTTTTCTTCAATGGCAGCTGTATCAGCACTATCTTCTATATCGGCATTACTTTCTGCATTGGTATCCGCTTTTATTGCAGGTTTAGCAGCCGCTTTTTGTGAGGTGCGTAAATTGGCTTTGCTATCTGCTTCTACTTCAATAGCACGTAGCTCTACCGCCATTTTATCAAGGACGGCATTAATCAATTTATGTGCGTCAGTAGCGCCAAAGTGATTATTCAGCTTCATCGCTTCATCAAGTACCACTTTATAAGGGATTTCTAAGCGGTTTTGTAGCTCGTAAGCACCAATTAAAAGAATAGCGTGCTCAACGGTGTCCAATTTATCAATTTCACGGTCAAGATGCTGAGAGATAAGGACATCTAGCGCCTCGATTTGCTCTGGAATATCACGCATCATTTCATGATAATAGCCAATATGTACGGTATGCATGGCATTGGTCGCGCGTGTACGAGCGGCGATATCGTGTGGGGCATTGTCTTTCCAGCCAAGCTTACCATCGATATCGAAGCGGCGGTCAGTGACGAGCCATTCGTATAGACCTTGCATCGCAAAGCGTCGCGCTTTACGGATAGCGGTGTGACTGGTCTTGTAAGAAGACTCACTCATATCGAAGATTTGATCACCCGCACTGCTGCTCGCGATGCGCGTGGCTTCAGCTTGTTTATCATTGGTTTGGGCGGTTTTCGCAGCGCTGATAGCGCGCTTGAGTTGGTCAGTCATAGGGGGTCTATACCTAGTTGCTAAGATAAAAAGTTTTTAAGATAAAAAGTTTTAAAATAAAATGTTAAATAGTAGTTAGCTGGCAGGCTTTGCCAGTCAAGTTTTGTAGCGTACTTGGTAACAGTCTTTGTAACCCTGACGCTGTGGCTCTCGATAAAACGAAAGCTCATAAGAACCACAGCGCTCATTAAATAACAAACAGCCTATCAAATGACGGCTTGATTAAGCATCTTCACTGTCATCTTCAATATCTAACTGTGATAGTACCGCAAGCATTTCTAGTACAACCATCGCCGCTTCTGAGCCTTTGTTACCCGCTTTCGTGCCAGCACGTTCAATCGCTTGCTCAATGCTGTCGGTGGTCAAGACGCCATTGGCAACTGGGATATTATAATCCATAGCTACCGAGCTTAAGCCTTTTGCAGATTCGCTTGCAACGAAATCAAAATGCGGTGTGCTACCACGGATAATCGCACCTAAAGCAACGATGGCGTCAAAGCGATCAGACTCAGCGGCACGTTGGGCAACCA
>NZ_JADQAH010000036.1:0-36877 GCF_022129225.1 Psychrobacter sp. Ps7
GGATTGTTGACTACGATCGTTTTACCCAAGGCTATCGTGCTTGTCATTATGTCGAGAATTTTGCTGGCAGGGAAGCCAGTCATCAATTACAGTCTGTAGCGATAAAGGCTTTGGTCGATTGGCATGATAGGGCTTGTCGAGTGGATAAAGCGTTACCGATGGCTTAATTCAGATTTTACTTAATATATGAATGAGCTTCGGACCACATCAAGGAAGAATCACTTTGAAATTCTATAGCGTTTTATTATTAACAGCATCTATTGCTTTAGCTGGCTGTCAAACTAATACAACTGCGCCGTCTAAAAAGATACCTAAAGATGAAAATATCAGGACGATGCAAGCAGAGATTGATTCAGATGGCGATGGTGTGCTTGATGCTATAGACGAATGCCCTGAAACGCGAACCAATGTAGTAATTGATACTAAAGGCTGTGAAATAATAATTGAGGGAGGCGAGGCACTTGAAATGGAGTTCAATGGGTTTTTCTCGCAAATGAGCAGTCAGCTATCTGATATCTATGATGCAGTATTTGCGAAAATAGCAGAAAGTCTTAATGATCACCCAAAAGCCAATGTTTTTATTTTCGGTCATGCAGCGACAAGTGAAATAGATAAAGATGCTTTAGCGACTTTTGGTTTCGATTCTTTATCACGCAATCGCGCGCTAATTATTAATAATAATTTAGTGTTGTAATATAATATCGCTGCTGAGCGTATCCGTACTTATGAGTGCTCAAATAAGATTATAGTTACAGATACAGCGTTTATAGATCCAAGTTTTGAAAAGCTCAATCTTAAAAATATTGAGGCAAAACAACGCCGCGCAACTTTAATGGCGAGTAGTGAAGTTCATGATTTGATGAATCTTGAATATGATTCTGATATGCAAAAATATGGTGAATATGCCAAGCACTGTGAACTGTTCGAATAATAACGACTGATTTTCTTCAACCGTTAAAAATTATTCTTACCCCAACGCCGAAAATACCACCATCAGCACTGGCGAGACAATATTAATAATAAAGCCAAAACTAATCGCCAATGGCACGACCTTTAGACCACCTGATTGTTGAATGATTGGCAGGGTAAAGTCCAAGCTCGTCGCGCCGCCAAGCCCGACTGCTGCTGATGGATATTTACGCATAAACACGGGAATAAATATCAACGCAAAAAACTCACGTACCAAGTCATTAAATAGCGCGACACTGCCCCAAACCGCGCCATAAGCATCGGTCATCACAATCGCTGATAACGAATACCAACCAAACCCTGACGCCAGTGCCAAGCCTTTGGTCCACGATACCTCACTGAACATCAGCGCAAATATCAAGCCACCAACCAATACAGCTAGTGTAAAGATGACGCTCATCTCAACGCCGCGCTTATTCAGCAGCACTTCTTTTAGCGTAATACCTGAGCCTTTTAAGCCAATGCCGACCAACAAAATTAATATCATCAGCATCACCGTCATGGTATTTTCAGGCGGCATATAATTGTCTGGTAAGAAATAACCAATCACCATACCAATGACCACACAAACGACTTGAGCGAGGCTACCACGGATACTCACGCGATGTTCTTTAGATTTTACGCTGGGTTTTTTGGCATGCCATGGACGCAGTCGGTCAAATAGCATCAGGGCAAACAAACCACTGCCAATTGTCAAAATCGATAGTATGGTCACATAAAGGGCAATTTCGCCTATCTGACTGCCAAGTCCTTCAACTTGTGACAGCTCGATACCAATCAGCGCTAAGATGATAAATACCAGATAAGATAAGCCTTTATCTGCAAGCTTTGTCATGGTTGGATGAGAAGGAATGGCAAAGCCAATAAACATTGGCATTAATACCAGAACAAGGGTAACTAGGCTTTGCATGGTGATTGGCTCGCGGCATTTTCAAAGGCGTTTTTAAGAAGCTGGAAATTGTATCACATGAAACGATCAATGCTGCCATGAGCGGCTAAGATTCCTTGTAAAAGCCGACTGTTTAACGACCAACTATTGAGCGTTAAGATAAAATCCTAAATCACTAAGCCGTAAGTCAGGATTTCATTCATGATAATTTGACTGCTAACAACGCTTAAGTATTTACCTGACCAACTTTTGTTGCTACATTAATAGACTTACTATATTTGGCTTGCCTCATGTCGCTATATCAGCTCAAGTCTCAGTTTCAAGATCAGCTGCGTCCAATAAGTGATGTGTTGGTCGAGCAAAAGGTGACAGCAAATCAAGTGACGGTGTCAGCCGTAGTACTGAGCCTTGGTACGGCCTATATGATTGCCAAACCCGCAAATGAGCAGCAGGCATTATGGTTGCTGTTACCTTCATCACTGTTTGTGCGTATGGCGCTCAATGCTATCGATGGCATGATGGCGCGTGAGCATGGGCAAGCCTCAAGGCTTGGGGCAGTGCTTAATGAAGTGGGTGATATCGTGGCTGATACGGCGCTTATCGCAAGTTTAGCTCCGCATGTTGCTAATGGTAACTTACAAGCGTCGGCAGTCAATTTACCAAACCGTATATCAATCCATCAGCGTCATATTATCGGTCTGATTGCGCTTAGTATCAGCACCGAGTTACTAGGTATTACCAGTAATACGATGTTAGACATTAGAGCAAACCAAGGGCCTTTAGGCAAAAGCGATCGTGCTTTTTTACTGGGTTTGCTTGGCGCTTTTATGGCGACTAAAGTACCGACCGTGCTATCGCACATCAAAGTGGGTCCGCTATTGATACTGACAGAGGCGCTGCTACTAAAAACCTGCTTGAATCGCCTGCGTTATATGGCAGGTTTATACGTGATGCGTAAACCACCTGTGCTACGCTCAAACTGTTTAGACAGTATTGAGTCAATAGCAGAATCATCGCATAAATCAGTTTTTCTTCTTGGTTGCCAAGAGAATGTTGGTCAACCCAATACGCTATTTTTCGATGCTGTTTCATCAAATTATTCTTTATTAAGCTATCCTCTATCAAATTTTTCTTCATTAAATGCCCGTTTATCAAATTCTGCTATTAAAACTTCCTTTTTGGAGCCTAAGATAATGCCGACCACCCCTCTCAATAGTCATGAAAAAGTGGAACAGGTTAGCGATACGCTCAATTTATCGTCTTCCAAATTGATAAGCGGTGAAAGTTGCTATAACGCTTACGATGGTACGGCGATTTATTACCGTTATTGGCTGACGATGCCTTTAGAAGGTATAAAAAATGCCAGTCAGCCTCTGCGTCAAGTCATTTTATTACATCGTGGTCACGAACATTCGGGACGCTTAGCAGAACTTGGAGAGCAGTTTGCTATGGCAGGCTATCAAGTATTCGCTTGGGATGCGCGCGGTAATGGGCGCTCGGGTGGTATCAAAGACCATGCCGAAAGCGTCACCGAGCTTGAGCGCGATTTAGATGGTTTTGTGCAATTGGTTATCGGGCAAACGGGCATTGCTATCGAGGATACCTTAATCGTCGCCAGTAGTATCGGTGCGGTACTCGCAGCAGCATGGGTACATGATTACGCCCCAAATATTCGTGGCATGATATTGGGTACGCCTGCTTTAAGTATTCGCTTGTACATGCCATTTGCGATACCGTCGCTAAAGGTGGCTCGCGCGCTTGGACTGATGTCACGCGTGAGCAGTTACGTCAAAGCGCAAGTATTGACTCATGATAAAGACGCGCAGCAAGCCTACAATGCTGATTCGCTCATCTCAAACAGTATCTCGACCGATTTACTCATCGATACCCATGCAACGGGTCAACGCTTGCTCGATGATGCGGGTGCTATCACCGTACCGACGTTTGTATTATGTGCAGGCAAGGATTACGTGGTCGATAAGCAGGCAGAGCGCGATTTTTATGAGGCCATCAATACTACTAATAAACGCTGGCGATTATATCCAGACAGCTATCATGCGATTTTTCATGAGACCAATAAAGCAGACGTCTTCGCGGATTGTATTAATTTCGCTGAGCAAGTATTCAGTAAGGACGTTAAAGCGCCTGATTTAAGCGCGGCTCATCTTAATAGTGCCAGTAAAGATAAGGTTGACCGTTTAGCGATTAAACCCTTTAACCCAAGCTTTGCCATTACTCGATTTGCCATGCAAAAATTTGGTCATGTCAGCGACGCGATTGCCACAGGGCTTGAGCATGGGTTTGATTCGGGGCACTCGCTCGATCACGTTTATTATAATCAGCCCAGTGGTCAAAATAAATTTGGTCAAGCAGTCGATAAGTTTTACTTGAGCAATATTGGTTGGCAAGGAATTCGTATCCGCCGTGAGCATATATTGGAGCTGGCACGTGAAGCTCTGGCAGATATTGAAGACAAAAACCAGAGCAGTACTAAACCATACCAACCAAAACTACTCGATATCGCTAGTGGACATGGCTTTTATGCCTTTGATTTACTGACAGAGTTTACCAAGTTGCACGCTGAGCTACGTGATTACGAGATGCATAATATCCAAGCATTGCAAGCCAAAGCAGAGCAGTTAGAGATTGCTAATCGACTCATCACTTGTCAAAAAGATGCATTTGACCCTGCCAGTTATTCTCATTTACAGAAGGCAAGTGACAATGATAAAAGCCTTGATGATAAAAAATTTGATATCGCCATTGCTTCTGGCGTGTTTGAATTATTTTCTGACAATACACTACCAGCGACAGCATTGGCAGGCATTTATGACAGTTTAAAATCTGATGGTTATTTACTTTATACCAATCAGCCGTGGCATCCTGAGCAGGAATTCATTAGTAAAACCTTAAACAATCATCGCGGTAGCAGTTGGGTGATGCGCTGTCGCTCGCAAGCGGAAATGGATCAATTGGTTGAGAATGCTGGCTTTAAGAAAGTCGCTATGCGTATCGATCGTTTTGGTATCTTTACCGTGTCATTGGCAATTAAAATTACAACAACCAATGATAAGTGATAGATGAATAATCAATGAGTAATAACAGCATAAAGCCTTATGAGCGTGTGCAGCTTTTTTCAGGGGGCGGTTCACGTTTCGCCTATTATTTGGGCAGCTATGCGGCATTGGTTGCTCATGATTTGAAGCCAGATGTCATCGTCGGCACTTGCGGTGGCAGTCTGTCGGCTTATTTGGTCAATCTAGCGCCTGATCCTAAGGATTTGCAGGTGCTCATGTGCAGTCGTGAGTTGTATCGTGTCATTACGGCAATCAGACATGTTGCGCCAGACGAAGCCAATAGGCGATTAAAGATACGTTATATGATGCAGGCACTTAAACGCTGGCGCTTGTCACGGCAGGTTTCTAACCGCCAAAAACAGCAGCAAGCAGACAGCTACAAACGACTATTGGCTGAGTTGCAGCAGTTAGCGATGTTTCGGATAGATAACGAGGGGCAATGGCTCGATGAATTGTCTCATTTTTCTCCTAATCATAATAATCTGTATAATCCTACCGCGCCAGAGATAGCCATTATTGCTAGCCGACTTTATCAAACAGCTAATCAAACACTTACTACTGATAGTTCTGTTTACGATGAGTTTAAACTACAAGAGTTATTATTTTCGCCACCGCGTTTGGCAGCATCAGAGCACTTTGAGCAAATGCTTAACTCACCAGTGCATACGTTTGCCGATAGGCGTATCCATCAGTCAGTAAATATCGTAAAGCAGTGGGAATTTAATTCAGCGGTTCGTGTTTCTATGGCAGATATGTATTATCTACCGCCCATGCATATTGCAACGCTTGGTTGGTGCTTAGGCGGGGTGATTAATCTCACGCCCGTTGAGCTAGCATGTCAGCTAGGGCAGACCGTATTTTCAGAGACCAAGGCAGGTTATGATTCATGGCTAGCGGCACCAGCGATTCAGCGCGTTTTTGGTTTTGACCCCAATGAGCGTTTGGCACAAGTGCATGGTTATGAATCAGCAGAAATACTGTCGCTCGTTGATTCTGCTGCAATCAAGCATCGAGTGAATCAGCTGCATTGGTTGCCCTTTGCAGATAATGGTCAGCAGTTGGCAGGACAGCATGTACAAAAGCGTTTTAATATAAAGCAAATGACGGTTGAACTCATTCACAGTGACTATGATGGCTTTGTGCAGCAAATGCAGGCGCAATGGCAATATGGCTATCAGCGTACGACTGACTATATACAGCAGCATGGTCTATGAACTCTAAAATGAAAAACATCACACAGTCTACTTCAGCTCATAAGCCATCGCATCTTATCGTTTTTGGCGGTACGAGCGGTCTTGGCTTGGCATTGGCGATGCATCATCAGGCGCTTGGCTGGCAAGTGAGCGTGGTTGGTCATAGCGTGGCTAAGATAGCCCATATCAATAGCCAGCATCCTGACATTGTTGCTCACTGCTGTGATTTGACTGATCGTTTCCAAACACAAAATTTGTTAGATAGCTTGTTGAATATCAGTTTTCAAAGAGTAATTTATAGCGCGGGTAGTTACACAAATGAGCGTATTCATCATCTGAGTCAAGCGGACAGCGATAAAATGCTAACGATTAATCTGCAAGCATTTGAGCAGGTTTTTAGATGGGCAAGTGAGCAATTAAAACAGCAAAGTTATTCATTGGATTTTAATAAAAGCAACAAACTAAGTCTGATTTGTATCGCGTCTATCGCCGGTACAATGAATTATCCTTATGCCAGCCTTTATGCCAAAAGCAAACGCGCGATGATTGCGACTGCCAGCGCTTATCGAGCGGCACTTGCGCCGTACCATATCCAAGTCAACTGCATCGCCTCAGGTTATATCGATACCCAAGCATTACGCGATTTGAATAACGGCGATGCCAGTCATAAGCCATTCATCATCAGTACGCAAACGGCAGTGAAGCATGTTATGCAAGCCATTGATAAAAATATTGAGCTGGCCATATTTCCACGCTCCATGCGTTATATTACTTGGGCGCTCAATCATTTGCCTAAGCCTGTGATTAGCTGGATATTACGCAGTAAATTGGATAAAACGACTTGATAACAGCTTACCCAAGCAGCCAATAAAGCAAGGTAAATAGCGGCACGCCAATGAGCAAGCTATCTACTCTGTCTAATACGCCGCCATGTCCGGCGAGCATCGTACCCGTGTCTTTCACCCCATGCTGACGTTTAAAGGCGGACTCTAATAAATCTCCAGCGATACCACTGACCGCTAAGCCGTAAGCGGCTAATAAGCAAATCCACCAGTTAAAAGGCGTGAGCCAAATGCCTAATAGCGTTGCCAATATCGCCGCTAGCATACTGCCGAAAAGAGCGCCTTCGATACTTTTATTGGGGCTAATGGTGGGAGCAAGACCACGCTTAAACAGCTTGTGACCAAGCAATCGTCCACATAAATACTGGGCAATATCATTAAATTGACTGGCGAATAATACAAAAAATAAAACGCCATACTGCTCGCGCTGCCAGATTAATTGTTGTAAGGCAATGAGGCTGATAATCAGGATGATAAAAGCAAAACTAAAGATTAGGTCTAACAGATTTAGACGCGTATAAGCTTGAGTAGAATGGGAAGAGGTTTGGCTAAAAGGCAATATCTTGGGTTGTAAACCGCGCGCTTGCAGTTTCTCAATCAGCACAGCTTTGCTTTGCAGACACCATAAGCGTTTGATCTCATACCCGCCACGCAGACCAATTAAAACGAAAAAAGCGATGAGCAGCCACCGATAGGGGTAGGTAGGAGGCTGCATGGGTTGGTTATTATCCGTTATCTTAGCGATAACATAACAAGCGCAAAGTGCCGCTAACATGAGCCACCATGAGCGGGCGATCAAATAGATTTTCGGTAAGCGCTGACGTAAGCGAGGTAGGGCAAGTATCGCCCAAACTGAACTGACGACTAACATTAGAATAATCACAAACCATGAATCAGAAGCCATGTTTTTAGCACTTTGAGGTCAATAGAAAACGGTGAATTACCGTTTTTCATGGCTAAAGTGGCAGCTCCCAATTGCTGTTAAATATTAGCAACTGTATTTACCATTCTAGCCTCTGTGTCATCGATTATAGGCTGAAGCAGCCAATCAATGCCACCCTCTTTGCTGCCTGTTTTGTCAGCTTCTCTCAACTTCGATAATGGCGCAATCACACTGGTTCGAGGTGTGGATGCCAAATGCGGATAGTCTTGACGATAGTGACCACCGCGACTCTCATAACGCTGATAAGCTGACTGAATAACCAACGTGGCTAATTGTAATTGTCGTGCTAATTGAAATAGTGTCAGCTCATTAGCAGTGATAGTGCCATCTAAAGTACTCATACTGGACTGATTTAACCTAGTTTTTTCAAGCCACTGTTGCCATTGCTGTATCTGTATCAGTATTTGCTCTAATGATTCGGCAGTTCGAGTGATACCCATATAAGAGGTCATTAAAACTTTTAATTCTGTGACTATTTTGCCAGCATAATCATGGGTAATGATATCAGTGTCATCACAATGAGATAAATTAAATAGAATGGTAGGAGAAGAAGGAAGCTTAATAGCTTGAATATCTTTAAGCGTTGGTGCTGTCCAAATGGCAGTTGCTAATAAGTTCGAGTGATCATAACTGGCAACGGGAGTTAGGTTTTCTAATGCTTTTAAATATCGTGGTAAGTCAGCGGCGATATTGCGCCCAACGACTACGCATTCTAAAAGTGAATTACTTGCTAAGCGATTCGCACCATGCAAACCTGTATAGGCAACTTCGCCAGCTGCATAAAGCCCTGCCACATCGGTTACACCATTGGCACACGTTACCACACCGCCACAACTGTAATGAGCGGTAGGGGCAACGGGGATAGGTTCCCTAGTCATATCAATGCCGAGGTTGAATAATGTTTGATAAATCTGTGGGAAATGCTCCCGTAAAAATTGCTCTGGCAAATGACTGACATCTAAATGTACGTAGCCAAGTCCGTTATTACTGATCTGCTCAGCGATGGCGCGAGCGACGATATCGCGCGGTGCCAATTCTGCCCGTTCATCAATTTCCAACATAAAGCGCGCACCGGTTTGCGGGCAGGTCAGCCGTCCACCTTCACCGCGTAGTGCTTCCGATATTAAAAAACTACTGTCATCTAAGGCTAAGCCAGTCGGGTGAAATTGAATAAATTCCAAATTAGCCAAGCGGCAGCCCACTTGCCATGCCATCATAACCCCATCGCCGACACAGACGTTCGGAGCACTAGCACGCTTAAACAGTTGTCCTAAACCGCCACTCGCTAATACGACAGCGCGACTATGAAAGGTTAGTTTACGTTGATGTACATGATCAAAAACAAGCGCACCTTGGCATTGCTTATTTGGATTGGCACTGTTTGTTAAAAGGATCAGCGCTTCATGATAAGGCAAAATAGTAATATTGGCAGCGTTTTGCGCCTTTATAGTCAAGGCTTCCATAATGTGTCGACCAGTCGCATCATCCGCATGTGCGACCCGCCTGCAACCATGCCCGCCTTCTTTAGTTAAATGTAAGTCGGCAGTTTGTAGTTCAGTCTGTAGTTTGGTGACAGGTTTTGCATTATCTTGTTGCGGTATTTGGGTAAAAGGCACGCCTTGCTCACATAGCCATTGAACGGCCTGTTGCCCGGCACTTAAAATGCGACTGGTATTATTAGCTTCGCATAACCCTGCGCCAGCGATTAGGGTATCGGCAATATGGTCAGCAACAGAGTCCTCTTTATCCAAGCTTGCCGCGATGCCACCTTGGGCATAATGACTGGAGCAGACTTCCAAGGCGGCTTTGCTCAATACAGTAATATTCAGCGATTTTGGTAATGCTAGAGCCGTGCTTAAGCCTGCTAATCCCGCGCCAATGATAAGCACATCCGTTTGTACCATAGCAGCAGGGCTATCGAGA
This sequence comes from Psychrobacter sp. Ps7, assembly GCF_022129225.1. Lineage (NCBI taxonomy): Bacteria > Pseudomonadati > Pseudomonadota > Gammaproteobacteria > Moraxellales > Moraxellaceae > Psychrobacter > Psychrobacter sp. Ps7. The sequence continues at coordinate 9,837 of NZ_JADQAH010000036.1, forward strand.
CCTAATAATTTCGCTGTCAATGCCGCGCTCATATTAGGCAGCCCCGACATTGGCAAATAACTCACGGTCTTTGACAATATCGCCGCTCGCTGTCACACGCTGTTTTTGTGATTCGGCAAAATCAAGCATGCGTTGCAAGGGTTTTCTAGCCGCGACTGCCAGCTCAGGTGTCATTAATACTTCACCGCTATTATTGATCAGGCATTGCTCGATACCTTGTAGACCATTCATCGCCATCCATGGGCAAAACGCGCAACTCTTACAACTGGCGCTTTCACCTGCAGTAGGTGCAGCTAAGAAGCGCTTATATGGTGAGCGTTTTTGCATTTCGTGCAAAATACCCAAATCGGTGGCGACGATAAAGGTATCGGCATCCATCTCATAAGTCGATTGCAACAGCTTACTGGTCGAGCCGACCACATCGGCGAGCGCCACCACGCTATCAGGGGATTCAGGATGCACCAATACTTTGGCGTTTGGATGCTCCTCTTTTAATTGCATCAGCTCGGTCGCTTTAAACTCATTATGTACGAGGCACGAGCCTTGCCAAAGCAGCATATCTGCGCCAGTCTCAGCAGCAATATATTTACCTAAATGGCGATCAGGCCCCCAAATAATTTTTTCACCATTCGCATGCAAATGGCGAATGATATCGATGCCAACCGATGACGTCACCACCCAGTCGGCACGGGCTTTCACAGCGGCGCTGGTATTGGCGTAAACGACAATTGTACGCTCAGGGTGAGCATCACAAAATGCGGAAAACTCGTCAGCAGGGCAGCCCAAATCCAGCGAACACTCGGCTTCTAGGTCTGGCATCAGTACTGTTTTTTCCATACTTAAGATTTTCGCCGACTCACCCATAAAGCGGACGCCAGCGACCACTAAGGTCTGGGCGCTATGCGCTTGCCCAAAGCGTGCCATCTCCAGCGAATCACCCACACAGCCGCCCGTTGCCAATGCCAAATCCTGAATAAAGGGGTCGACATAATAATGGGCGACCAATACTGCATTATGCGCTTTTAATAGCTGTTTAATGTTTTCCTCGACTATGAGACGTTCAGCACGCGGCAAGTCTGCTGGCATTTTAGCTTTGGCATATTCAATATTCATTTGAGTGGCAATGCGATTGTCATTACTCATGATGGGCGCGTCGTAAGGATAAGTTTTCATAGATGCAAACCTTTTAGGCAGTAACGACAAGCAATATGCCGCTAAAAATAAGTCAATTAATATCGCTGGCTAGTCAGATGTTTTAATTATGCTCATTTTGAGCATAAATACAAGTATTTTTTATACATTTATGATTTGTACATTTATGATTTATAAAGACTCATTTTATATAATTACAACCACGAACTATGATAATCGTTGATTCAAGCTATACTGAGCAAATGGTCAACGGCTTAGCAGTTGAGCTTTATTTAATAATTAAAATAAAAGGTAATCACTAAAGTCATGACGTTGTCTTATTCACACGCGCATCAGCAAGGTAGTGGCACCACAGAAGTCGTGGCCGTGCTAGTCGCCATTACTGAGCATACCGCTCGGGTCTTAACCGTTGATCAAGGAAAGCTGTTACCCAATGGTCCATTGATGCCGTTGCATCGCTCATTGCAAGCGGGTGTGCGCCAATGGGTTGAGGAGCAAACACAGCAACCACTTGGTTATTTGGAGCAGCTCTATACCTTTGTCGATACCAATAGGCGCAATGTTGATGGTCACGCATTGGTCTACGTGAGCTATTTGGGACTGGTGCAAGAGACACAAACGCCGCAGCTACAAAGCCAAGCATTGTGGCGCGATTGGTATGATTACTTTCCTTGGGAAAATCATTTGGATGGCATACCTAGCATCATTATGAATAATATTGTGCCAGCATTATTGAGCTGGGCAGATAGCGCTAAAGATTCAGGCATTCAGCAGCGCCGCCGTCAGCGTATTGGTTTATGTTGGGGTGTAAGTGAAGCGCTCTTAGTGGGTGATATGCCTACAAGTGAAAATGCGAATAATGAATACACAGCATATGAGCATTATGAAAATAGAGAGTGGGTCGCTGAGCATGTGTTACTGCGCTATGAGATGCTGTATGAAGCGGGGCTGATACCGGAAGCACCAAACTATCCACCCAGCTATTCAATGAATCATCAAAGTCCTCATCAAAGTCCTCATCAAAGTGCTCACCAACCGAGCCATCAGAATAAGCTACCTGAAAACTGGTCACAGCTCATTGGGGTGCCGATGTATTATGATCATCGCCGAGTGATTGCAACGGCTATTTCACGGCTGCGTGCCAAAATTGAATACCGACCGCTTATTTTTGGCTTGATGCCAGATGTATTTACCTTGTCACAATTACAACAAAGCGTAGAAGCGCTTTCAGGAGTGCGATTGCACAAGCAAAATTTCCGTCGTTTGCTAGATTCACAAAAACTTGTGATGGAAACAGGACAGAGTAGTAGCGCTCAACGTGGTCGTCCTGCCAAGCTTTATCGCTTTCGTCATGATATTGAACTACAAAGCTTATTGATGGATAGTAAGTTGCCTAAGCGTAAATAGGCGTCAATATACTACCTTGCCATCTTTATTTTGATGATTATAAAACCCTATCGGCTGCACAAAATGATGACGGTTCCTTGCGAGGCTGTTAACTTTACGCTATATTTATGCTCATTTTGAGTTTAATTGCATCAGCATATATGAACGCCACGTTTATTTAAGGGTTAAAAATGACAGTTAAAAAAGAACCAGCATTGGATGAGGTATTGCTTAGACCTTTGGTTGAAGCTGCGCTAACTGAGGATTTGGGCAGACGCGGGGATGTTACATCACAAGCCACCATTCCAGCCGATATGCAAGCGAAGCTAGAGATTAAAGCGCGGCAAGCAGGCGTGATATGTGGTATGGATTTGGCACGTTTATCGTTTGCGATGGTTGATCCTCAGATTGAGTTTGTGGCTCAGGTTGCTGATGGTGAATGGGTTGACGCGGGTACAGCTTTGGCTAGTGTTTGTGGTAATGCGCGCCATTTACTGACAGCAGAACGTACCGCGCTCAATTTCATGACTCACCTGAGTGGCATTGCGACAGATACGAGAAAAATTGTAGATAGTGTGGCAGAGTATCCTGCGCAAATTACTTGTACACGTAAGACCATTCCTGGCTTGCGCATTGTACAAAAGTACGCGGTACGCTGCGGCGGCGGGCGCAACCATCGTTTGGGACTGGATGATGCTATTTTAATCAAAGACAATCATATTGCTATCGCTGGTGATATAAAGACTGCGATTAGACAAGCACAAAACTTCGCTGGGCATTTAATTCCCATCGAAGTAGAAGTCGATACTTTAGCGCAACTAGAGCAGGCATTAGACGCTGGCGTGAGCTTGGTGCTATTAGATAATATGTCCCCTGAAATGCTAGCGCAGGCAGTAACGATGTGTAAAGGTCGCGCTAGAACAGAAGCTTCAGGTGGTATTACTCCTGAAACGGTGCAAGTAGCAGCAAAAACGGGTGTTGATTTTATTGCCATGGGTTATTTGACGCACAGTACCACGGCATTAGATATCGGTCTTGATTTTAGCGCATAATGTTCAACATGCCTGTCTTCACATACCTGTTTTAGCGATTAGGCTTTATGAGGTTTTTTACCCGCCAAATAGTGGCTGATAGGTCAATGTTGAGCCTCTATTTTCGTTGATAGTCTGCTGTCAGAAAGGTAAGCAAAGTTAATGATTTAATTAGCTTATCTGCCTATGATACAATATAAGCTACAAAGTTATTGTTAACCATCTATTGGGTCATCGTTGCACTCGCACGATGACCTTATCTTTTTGCCCGATTTGACTAATAGACAAGCGAGCGCTCAGTGAATACTGAAATCATCAAGATAATCTTAGCCTTTATGGTACTGATTAATCCCTTTAGCGCTTTGACGTTATTTTTGGATTTGACCCGTGGTTATTCGATGAATAATCGACGCAAAGTGGCGCGTGTTGCTTGTTTGACGATTTTTATCACTATTAGTTTCTTTACGGTAGCAGGCGAGACATTATTAAAAGCACTTGGTATTTCTATCGGCTCGTTTCAGCTGGCAGGTGGTATCTTGGTGTTTTTGATTGCTCTTAATATGATGAATGGCGACGGTAATCCCGTGAAGCCCGATCAAGAAAACTTCGATGTTGACCATGTACAAGACGCACCGCCCACTATGGCAGCAGCAGTTGTGCCAATCGCTATTCCAATGATGATTGGACCGGGTGGTATCTCGACGGTGATTATTTATTCTTCACAAGTCTCTGGTATTTTGCAAGTATCTGCCATATTGATTGCTGGTTTATTTATCAGTCTGTTTTGCTATCTAGCATTGATGGCGGCAGGTCGTATCAGTCGCTTGCTGGGTGATACTGGATTGAACATCATGAGCCGAATTATGGGGATGTTATTGGCGGCAGTTTCTATCGAAATTATCGTTAATGGCTTACGCACTTTATTTCCTGATTTAGTGTAATGACTCTGCTACCTTATGTTTGTCCGTCAATTTTTTGATTTATTCCTCAAAGGACGTGTTGAGTATTCAACCCTAGCACTGACAGTGCCGATTTATGCATGTTTAATACGCCCTAATGAAAAGCATGTGCCAACTCATATCAAATTTAAAAACCAAAGATTCGGTTAGAAGCCCTTTTTGGAGAATAGTCATGTCTTAAGCTATGGCTAATTAATCACCAAAAGTATTCGAAAAAACACCATTCATAAAAATATGTTACAGTGGACAGACAACTATTATCATAGGAGTTAGTCTTGAGTAATAAAAGAATTGCTATTTTAGGTGCAGGTCCAAGTGGTTTAGCACAATTACGCGCTTTTGAAGCAGCTCGTTTGGCTGGCGCAAAAAACTTACCTGAGATAGTTTGTTATGAAAAGCAAAACGCTATTGGTGGCATGTGGAACTATAGTTGGCGCACAGGGTTAGACAGAAATGGTGAGCCTGTTCACGGTAGTATGTACCGTTATTTGTGGTCTAATGGTCCCAAAGAGTGCTTAGAATTTGCTGATTATTCGTTTGACGAGCATTTTGGTGAAGCGATCCCTTCATACCCACCGCGTGAAGTCCTAAAAGACTACATTATGGGGCGTATCGATAAACAAGATATCCAAAAATACATTCGCTTTGAATGCCCAGTACGTTGGGTGTCATTTGATGATGACACGCAAAAATTCACCGTGACGGTGATGAATCATAAAACCAATGAGCAAGAAGTGGAAGAATTTGATTATGTCGTGGTAGCGACGGGTCATTTTTCCACGCCAAACATGCCTTACTTTGAAGGGTTAGAAGCTTTCCCCGGTCGCATTCTGCACGCGCATGATTTTCGTGACGCCTTAGAGTTCAAAGACGAAGATATTTTGCTCATCGGCAGTAGTTATTCAGCTGAAGACATTGGCACGCAGTGCTATAAGTATGGTACCAAATCAGTCACTATCAGCTATCGCTCGCAAGCACTCGGCTATGATTGGCCAGAGGGCATCAAAGAAGTGCCTTTGGTCACCCATTTTGAAGAAGATGTGGCGCACTTCGCCGATGGTACTAGTCAAAAATTTGATGCCATTATTATGTGTACTGGTTACCTGTTTCATTTCCCCTTTATGCCCGATGAATTACGTCTGCAAACGCATAACTGCTTATATCCAGCCAACTTGTACAAAGGGATTTTCTGGCAGCCAAACCCAAAGCTCATTTATTTAGGTATGCAGGATCAGTATTTCACCTTTAATATGTTTGACGCTCAAGCATGGTATGCACGCGATGTGATGATGGGCGATATCGAATTGCCTGAATTGGTACACCGTGAAGCAGATGAGAAAAAGTGGTTGGCAACTTATGCGAAGTGCGTGACGGTCAGCGATTCAATCGACTTTCAAGCCGCTTATATTCGTGATTTAACCAATGCGACCGATTATCCAGAATTTGCAGTTGAAAAACAGGGTGAAATCTTAAAAGAATGGCAAAAAGATAAAGCCGATAATATCATGACCTTTAGAGAAAAGGCGTATCGCTCTACGTTAACAGGCACGCTATCGCCTGAGTTACCAGAGCCTTGGTTGGACGTCCTTGATGACTCGCTTGAGCATTTTTTGAACTTAACCTTCGTTAAGCCTAAAAAGCGTAAAAAAGTATCGTAAATAGTAAAAGTGTCAGATTCCAAAAAGCCAAACGCGTTTATACAATGTGTTTGGCTTTTTTTATTCGTGTTTGGCTTTTTTTATTCTTATATTAATATGTAGGGGCTGTGTTAATGGTTTAGCCTATCACCTATTTTGCCTTTATCGCTATTTTTAACTTCGGTACAGATGCCACGCCAAATACAACATGAGTATCCCTACCAAAGCATCGAGTATATTCCACGCTTTTGGTTTGGCAAATAATGGTTTGAGTAATCGCGCCCCATAACCCAACGCAAAAAAGAAAAAGAATGAGGCGCTGACTGCACCGACTGCAAATGCCAGCTTACTACTAGCACCCGTTGAAACCATGCCAACGAGTACCAATGTATCTAAGTAGACGTGTGGGTTGAGCCAAGTAAAGCCAAAACATAATAACAGGGCTTTTTTTAAGCTGGTGACGACTTGTCCCTCGACGGTGAGTGCATGTGTGACGCGCACACTGGCATATAAGCTCTGCAATCCATAGCCTAGCAAGAATATGACGCCAGCGAATTTTGCGATATTGACCACTTGCGGATATTGCGCCGTAACCGCGCCAAAACCGCCAACGCCAGCAGAGATTAACAGCGCATCACTGACCGCGCAAAATAAGCAGACAAAAAATATGTGCTCGCGTTTGAGTCCTTGTTTGAGTACAAAGGCGTTTTGTGAGCCAATCGCGATGATGAGCGATAGCCCAAGTAAGAATCCAGAGGTGTAGTCGGTCGCATTCATAATAGTGTGCTTAGCATGGGGCGGATGAGAGGTGTTGACATTTTGCTTACTGGCAGCGCGGTAAAAAGCTGTTAAGATACGCTATTGGATAAATCTATGCAATACGAGCGCAATAAGCGTGCACGGGACGAGGGGCAAGGTAGGTCATGGTGGTAAGTCTGACAAGAATGCTAAAGTCATTTGGGCAAGCTCAAGATGACCTGCCAACGCTAGCAGCCAAAAATGCTCAGGAGATGGCTATCAGTCAAGATATAGAGGTGACTGATAACAACAGTAAAAACACTGATAAAAACGATCAAGCTGTCAGTCAGCGTTCTGTACTGACGCCGCCTGAGCGCAGCGAACGTATTTGTGATGCTTTGGCGCAAGTGAGTGATATCAGAACGCCGACACCTTTGACTGATCGCTATATATCCAATCGCGCTCAGATGCGCCCGACCAATAGACCGCCTTTTGACCCCGATACCTTGTGGTATCTCAAACATGGACGCTGCCCGATTATGACTGAGCTTGTTGATGTGGTCGATGAAGCCACCCTAAACGCCATGCCCATCGAGGCGGTTGCGATACTAGACCGTATCAATGGTAAGTTAAAACGCTATCGTGAGTGGAGCAGTGAGCTCAACGAACAGCAACAACAGCAACATAATGAACGCCAATTTGTCATCGATAAGCTGGTGTCAGAGAGCATTCCAGAAGCCCTCCATCATTATGAGCAGCTACAGCGTTTTAGCCCGCACCGTACCAAAAACAATATGGTGCAAGGCAAAATGACGGCAGGTGACATGCTGACGGATTTGTTTTTAGAAATTGATTATGAGCTTGATGAATTGTTAGATGAGCTGCATCAAACGGTGATGAATCGTTTGGCTTCAACGCACCGTTATGTCAAAAGCCGGACAAAAAGTTAAGGGCTAATAGTTAATGGCTGTTAATTGGCATTATAAAATTAACATAATTCAGAGCTGTGATTAAATTGGGGACACGCCCTAACATGGTTTTCACACAAGCGACGCAATGCATAACAATATAGGGCTTTAATAGAGCCTTATTTTTTTGTTTAATAATAACTATCTATCTTATTTAAAATAATAAGAAGTTTACCAAGCTATTTAGCCAAGCCATTTTATCTAATAATTAGGATACTCTAATGACTCAAGTTACTGCGATGTTTGTCATGTTCATTTTATATGGAGTGTTACCAGTCGCTGGGTTATATCTGGGGTATCGTGGTATCAAAAAAATGACTGCGCCTAAAATGCTTGAGTACAAAGCGCTGCCGCAATTGGGTTATATCCCAGAAAAAAGCTTGCCTGTTGAAGTCAAAACAGCACTCGACCAAATCAATGATAAAGGGGAGAAGCTGCGGGTCATTTATGGCGATACCAATAATGATGGTAAGATAGATGATAAAGACACGGTCAATGAAACCTACATTATGATTCAAAACCTAATGGACAGACATGTGCCACTTGCTGTAACTGACTATCGCCGCTTGCACGACTTAGATGTGGGAGATGGCGCGCGCGCTGACACGACCAAAATCAAGCACTCTAATGTGACTGGAAAAGAAGCGCTATTAGATGTATTACGTACCATTAATACTCAGTTTGATGATTTACTGAATGCCTCTTATCATCAAGATGGTCAAAAGCTGCTGGCGACCAACCGCTATCTACAAAAACGCTTTAATAACCCTGCTACTACGACAGATATTGAAAAGCTCGATAGCAATGTTAGTAGTGTCAATAGTGCTAATATAGAAATTAAAGCGATTGAAAATCCAACTGGCGCAACTGGTAAAAATGTGAGCGCTGAGAATATTAAACTGTAAAGGCAAAGTGGTTTGATTAAACGATGAAGAGTAAGGGTATATGAGCATCTTAATAGGCATTGGCATTGTAACGACCGTTACCACCTTTTATTTTGGTAAAAAAGGCTGGCATGCGCTGCACAAAGCGGTCGGTATTTCGCCAGGTGTACTCACTTATCAGGATTATGATGCACCGTTGTCATTGTCCAAACTCAGTTGGCAGCAACTAAATTTAAATAAAAAACACCTGAAAAATTTGTCAGAGCTACAGCTGCGCCAATTAAAACGTATCGATGAAAAAGTGACTCACTATCAAGCGTATCAAACAGTACTACAAGCTCAGCATAAAACGCCTGTGGTAACAGAGCAGCAGTTTGTATTAAACAAGATGTTGCAAACTCGGCTACCTGAAATGCTAATCAGGCATCATCATTTGGCACAAATCAATACAAGCACCAATCATGTTGGTGATGATAAAAGGATTGAAGCCAGTGAGTTATTACAGCAAGTCTTTAATAATATTGAGCAGCGTCTAGATAGATTATTAGAACAAATGGAAAGTCAGCAGTTGCAAGAGCTACGAGTAATGAGGAATTATATTAATAGCCACGATAGTTAAGCCTATAGTCATTCCACTATAAAAGTGTTACTGCGTTAACCTCTCTTGAAGTATTGAATATATATCTACACTCGGTTGCTTTGTACTACTTTTAAATTGAATCGACTATACATCGTCAGACTTACAATGAATTGCTATAAATGACTCATAAAAAAGCAGCCAATGATTATTCATCATTGGCTGCTTTTTTGTTGTCTACTTTAAAGCGATAACTTTAAAACGATACCATTCACAAAAATTAGAGTAGCAAGGAAACCGAGTGCAAGTACTACACATTGTAGACTAAACGAGTTTGACGCAGCTAATCGTATTTTTTTGGGTTTGGTATCACTTAACGCTTGTCACTACGGTCACGAGTATTGCGCGTACCACGGCTGGCAGGGCTAGCACTGCTTTTAGGCTTTGCGCTGCTGTTGCTTGCGATTGTCGCTACCACTGCGGCTATCGCTACGACTGTCAGTAGCGCGACGCGCTTTAAGCGGCTTGCTTCTAATACGCTCTTGCTTCTCTTTCGCTGCGCCATGCAGACCCGTACCATAACGAGGACGCAAGCTCACTAGATCGGTCAACGTATTGATATCTTTTCTGTCGAGTTCTAAGAAACGACCAGTACGTAGCTCTTTTGGTAGAGCAATCGTACCGTAACGCGTGCGTAGTAGACGGCTTACTTTCAGGCCTTGTGATTCAAACAAGCGACGTACTTCGCGATTACGACCTTCTTTTAGTTGGACGTGATACCACTTGTTGACGCCTTCACCACCGCCTTCTTTGATATCTTCAAACTTTGCAATGCCATCTTCTAGCATAACGCCAGCCGTTAGCGCACGAGCGATCTCAGGCGTCACTTCACCCAATACACGTACCGCATATTCGCGCGTGACTTCGCCAGAGGGATGCATCAAGCGATGCGCCATCTCACCATCATTGGTAAACAATAATAGCCCAGTTGAATTGATGTCCAAGCGACCAACCATCACCCAGCGATCATGAGTCAGTTTTGGTAAACGCTCAAAAACGGTTGGACGGCCTTCTGGATCTTTAGCAGAGCAGACTTCGCCTTCAGGTTTGTAGTAAGCGATAACACGGCGACGCTTCTCGTTTTCAGAGGTGTATTTAATCTGACGACCGTCAACGCGAATCTCATCGCCTTGCTCGACGCGATCACCAATGGTCGCAGGTCCGTTATTAACAGTAACACGCCCTGATTTTATGACTTCTTCCATTTGACGGCGTGAGCCAAGACCCATACGGGCGAGGGCTTTCTGTAATTTTTCATCTTTCATAATCATGTCCTTGAGTCGGTGGGTTTACATTTCTCAATGTAAAAAATTGGATTGACTATTCTACGCTATTTTGATGACTTTAGCACGCAAACCAGTATCTACAAACGGTATCAATTTATCGTTTTATATTAATAAAATAAAGTTTGCTAAATTAAAATAGATTTCTAAAATAAAAGTTGATTAGGGTGTTATAAAAATAAGATATTTGCACACAAATGCTTATATTTATATTTTTAATAAAATAGTGATTTCTTTGAATATTATTAAGAGCAGTTAAGCAGCATAACCAATACCAAATTTCTATTTTCGACAGCATGAACCCTAAAAAATACTGCTAACTCCTTTTAATATGTCCTCCTATTTAGATTTTTCTGTCTTTTTGTTTTCATTGATATGCGCTATACGTTATTTACGAGAAGGGCTTACGTAAAATAAATTAACTAAAAAAATTGTTCTTACATCAATGTTTATAAATATTGCGTTATGTATAGTTTAGGTGTATATTCAATAAATACATCCTTTTTTATGAATATATTGACAGCAGCAAGGCACTTATTTTTGATTCACGAATATAAATATGAGTAACTGTTATGGTTTATAAATATTTCATTTCTGTACAAAAGCGCTCCTTAATAGCGAGTGCGTCTTGCTTATTGCTGACAGTATTGCTCAGTAGTTGCACAATAAATTCAGGACTTCAGTCTGGAAAATTACCTAAGTCAGGGACATTTACTGCAGAAAACGGTTTACAATTCTATATTCAACCTTTGAGTTTGGCTAATCTACCAGCTAAAGAAGCCGTCATCCTTGATCGAGATTTATATCATTTAGTAAAAACATCTGGGCGTGTCAGCTATGGCATTGCTAAAGGGGATGTTCTCAATATTATCCTGACCAATTATCCAGATATTAATGCCTCAACGTCTAGTCTGACTGTTGACCAGCAAGGGTTTATACAATTCCCCTTAATAGGGAGAGTCAAAGCCAGCGGTCTCAGTGTGCCGCAGTTCACTGCCACTTTGCAAAGCAAGCTTCAACGCTATCTCAAATACTCAGATCCTCAGGTCAAAATCATCAACTACCGTGGTAGTAAGTTTTTTGTGGATGGTGAGGTCAAGCAGTCTGGTGAGTTTGTTATCGCAGATGTGCCCATCTCAGTATATGGTGCTATTTCTATGGCGGGTGGTACGACTGATACGGGTGATTCAAACCATATCGTATTAAACCGTCAAGGCAAAAGTTACAAGCTCGGTATCCAATCATTGAATCAAATGGGGCTGTCTGCCAATCAAATATACTTACAAGACGGCGATGCTATTCATGTCAATAGCCAAAGCCGCAATAAGGTCTATGTATTAGGAGAGTTTGGCAAAATTGAGCCCGTTGCTATTCCTGAGCAAGGGCTGAGCCTAGCGCATGTACTGGGTGAGTCAAATGGATTGAATTCTAATACGGCCAATGCGGCCAAAGTATATATCGTTCGGGATAATCCAAAGTATCAATACACCAATATTTATTATGTCGACATGCAGAGCATCACAAGTTTTGCCTTGGCCAGTCGTTTTGACATGCAAGCCAATGACATCCTTTATGTTGATCCAACTGGCTTGGCGCGCTGGAACCGTATTATTAGCGCCATATTGCCTTCAACATCAGCAATCAATGTGATTTCAGGGATATAGGAGTCAGTCATGGGAGCGTTTGATCAGATCTTGGTTGTTTGTGTTGGCAATATATGCCGCAGCCCGATGGCCGCTGCCATATTAACGGCATATTACCCAGAAAAACACATCGACTCTGCTGGTTTGTCAGCGCTCGTAGGTCACGCAGCTGATGCCAAAGCGGTTGCATTGATGGCCACTCATAATATAGACATCAGTGCTCATATCGCCAAGCAAATTGATGAAGCATTAGTCAGTCAGTCAGATTTAATTTTGACGATGACAACCAGCCAAACCAAATGGATTGAAAGTCAGTGGCCGCACTGTCGCGGAAAAACCTTTCGAATAGGGCATTGGCTTAATAAAGATATTGCTGACCCTTATCAGCAGTATGATTCAGCATTTGAAAAGAGTAGACAAGATATTATCGATAGTCTTGAACAATGGACTGACAAGATTAGCGACGCGCCATCGATTAGAGCGTTGAAGTTCAGCGAATGCTATTAAACGATCAACATTGAGCGATGAGTATATGGTTATGAATAATATGGATTCAAAAGACCTATCAACGTCTACGGGCGAAAAAAACAATGACGACATCGATTTAATGGCGCTGGTTTTAGCATTGTTACGTGGTTGGAAAATCATTGCTCTCATGGCGATATTGGGGCTTTTACTAGGGCTTTTGTATACCCGCTATGTGAATCCCATCTATAAATCAGATGCGCTGATACAGATTGAAGAAAATACTCAAGGAATAGAGGCGCTTGGCGAGAGTATCTCAGAGCTGGTCGGTGCAGAAGTCAGCAAAGCGGAGACAGAAGCAGAACTGATACGATCACGTATGATATTGGAGCCAGTGGTTGAGCTATTGCACCTGCGCATTAAGCTAACAGATCCCAATATTGGTCATCTTGATAGAATAAAAAGCAATCGTACTTACACGCAATTAAATACACCGGATGATGTGTCACTTGATACCGAAAATGGCATAGTAAAAGTCCGCCAATTTGATGTATCACCAGCGTACTTGAACCAACCTTTTACACTAACAAAATCTGCTACAGGGTTTGTTTTGAGCAATGGATTTGATGAATTTAAAGGTCAGCTTGGTCAGGCGTATCAGTTCAAAGGGTTGGACGGTCAGATTAATATTACTGTCACAGAGTTACCTGCTGATGGTTACCCAATTAATATTAGTAAGCAGACGATAAAGGCTGCGACTGACGCTATCAACAGCGCCTTATCCGTTGAAGAAAAAGGTCAAAAAACGGGGATTATTCAGCTGTCGATGACGGGTCCCAACCAAGAGCAAATCACGACTATCCTCAATCAGATCGTCCGATCTTACGTCGATCAAAACCAATCTCGCGGTTCTGAAGAAACGACCAAAACACTTGCCTTTATGGAAACGCAGATTCCTCTATTAAAAGAAAAATTAGAGACTTCTGAAGCACTGTTTAATGACTTTCGTAAAAAATATGGCACGATTGATGTGGGTAAAGAAGCCGAGTTGTTATTGAATGAGAAATCCCGCATCGATGAGCAGCTCAATGAGCTTAAACTCAAAAAAGCAGACCTAACCACTTATTATACCGAAGAACATCCACTGGTCATCCAAATTAATGAACAGCTCAAAGTGCTCAATAATAGAACAAGAGAGATAGATAATACCATTGCAGGTCTACCTGAAATACAGCGAGAGTTCCTAAAGCTATCAGAAGATACGGCAATCAATCGAGAAATCTATCTGACGCTGCTCAAAAATTATGAGCAACTTAAAATCGTCAAGGCTGGTCAAATCGGCTATGCCCGTATTATCGATTCACCGACCAGTACCTTTAATGCCATTGCACCAAATAAACTACAAATCCTGATGCTGACCACATTGATAGGCATGATGTTTGGGGTGATGCTGGTGCTCTTGAAGAATCTTATTAGAAATGTCGTAAAAGATCCAGAGCATTTAGAGGTCACAACGGGCATCCCTGTCATTGCAACGATTCCACGCTCACCCTTACTGTCGAGGTTGAGTAAAAAGAAGAATACCACCCCTCGCATGCTCGCTCATGTTGATCACAGTAGTTTGAGTTATGAGGCGATCAAAAGTTTAAGAACCAATTTGATGTTTGGTATGCCAATGGGGGCAGCGGTCGGGCAGCCCGCGCAAGTCATATTGATTACTGGGGAGAGCCCTGGTGTGGGCAAGTCGTTTATCGCTGCCAATTTATCAGAGGTATTTGCCCAGCTCAACAAAAAAGTCTTGGTCATCGATGGGGACATGCGCTTAGGTGAGCTGCATAAAATGTTTAATATGAGCCAACATGATGGTCTTGCCGATTATTTGTTGCAGGATAAAAAGCATTTTTCTCCGATTGATGGTACTCGATCAGATAGTGAAGTTCCTAGCTTAGGGGTCGAAAGCTTTATTCATCCCACTGGTATGGAGTTGATTGATTTCATACCGCGCGGACGGCAGCCGCATAATCCCACCTCATTATTGATGGGCGAAAAATTCAATCATTTGATGGCAGAATTAAAGACTCAATACGATTATATTGTCATCGACTCACCCCCGATATTGGCGGCGTCAGATGCTATGGTACTTGCGCAACATGCAGACAAAGTACTCATCGTTACGAAGTTTAATCATTCAATAGAAGGGCAACTGGTTTATGCGATCAAGCAAATGAATAAAGCCAATGTACAAGTAGATGGCATTATTCTCAATGATGTACAGCAGGGTCTTATGGATAAATATAGCTACCATTATCATTATGCCTATGGAGATAACCGCTAGTTTGCGTGGTTGTCGCTCATAAGCAAACCAACTTAATTGGGTGGATATTATGTTTATAAAAACAGAGTCAAACAATGCTTATCAATCGTCCAGTGGTTTTAATCAATGGTCAAAGCGTGTGGCTCTGTATTTATTGTCATTACCACGCCTGACGAAAAGCACTCTTTTATTTAGTATAGATTTTGCCATGTCGATCTTTTGCCTATTATTGGCATTGATGCTACGACAAGGGTATGTGGCTTCTCATATCAGTCTTGCAGCATTGGCTTTTTATGCATTCGTGCCGGTTGCTAGCTTATATCTTATTGGTTTTTATCGAAGCGCCTCTCGAGGGTTTTTTGATGCAGTGATGGGTCGTGTGCTGCAACTGTTTTTTTTACTTATTATTGTTTATCAAGTCATCATTTATTTGAGTCCATCAGCGACGATACCGCGCTCAGCCCCTGTTATATTTTTATTTCTATTTTTTATTTGGCTGTGGAATAGTAGGCTCATGATCCGCGCGTTACTGAAACGTCTACAGGGTGCAGGTCAAAGCCGTCGTCCAGATGTCTGTTGTGACAACGTGATTATTTATGGTGCAGGAGAAGCTGGTAGAGAGTTGCTAGAAAGTTTGAGACATTCTTATCAGTACAATGTAGTGGCGTATATCGATGATGACCCGCAGCTTACTGGGGCTTATTTACATGGCAAACAAATATATGCAGCTCACGCGCTTCCGTGGTTGATAGAAAAACTCAATGTGGCGCAGGTGATTTTAGCCATGCCCTCTATGAGCCGTGCTCGTAAAAAACAGATTATGGACAGTCTGTCAGGTATATCCGTTAAGATAAAAGACTTGCCAAGCTTACGTGAGCTTGCTGATGAGATAGTAACCGTCAGTCATATACGACCCGTTGACATACTAGATGTGCTCGAACGAGAAACGGTCGAACCTGTTGCGGAGTTGCTACAAAAAAACATCACGGGCAAAAACGTTCTCGTTACTGGGGCAGGTGGTTCAATCGGTAGTGAGCTGTGTCGGCAAATCATCAAAAATAAGCCTAAATGCTTGGTGCTATATGAACAGTCTGAGTATGCTTTATACACCATAGATCAAGAACTTGGTAATCTAAAAACAGCGAATGCTGATTATCAACATATTGAGATTATTAGCATTATCGGCAGTGTCAGTAACGAAAAAAAATTAATCAATATATTCGAAAAAAACCATATAAAAACGATTTATCACGCTGCAGCCTATAAGCATGTGCCTATTGTTGAGTCCAATCCCTTTGAGGGCACCATCAATAATACCAAAGGCACCTACCATTGTGCCCGTGCTGCGATACAGGCTCGCGTTGAGACTTTTGTGCTGATTTCTACTGACAAAGCTGTGCGACCTACCAATGTCATGGGGGCGTCCAAACGCTTGGCTGAGCTGGTCTGCCAAGGATTGAGCCAAAGTAATAGTCAGACTTGTTTTAGCATGGTGCGTTTTGGCAATGTTTTAGGGTCATCAGGCTCTGTGGTGCCGTTATTTACCAAACAGATTGAGCAAGGCGGTCCGATCACCATCACCCATCCAGACATCACGCGCTATTTTATGACGATTCCAGAAGCGGCCAGCTTGGTTATTCAGGCAGGTGCGATGGCATTCGGTGGTGAAGTATTTGTACTTGATATGGGCGCGCCCGTCAAAATTGTTGATCTGGCAAAACGTATGATTCGTTTGACAGGTTGTGAGCTAAAAGATGATAGCAATCCCAATGGCGATATCGAAATCGTATTTACTGGCTTGAGACCGGGTGAAAAGCTATACGAGGAGTTAATCATTGGTGAAGACAATATCGAACCTACTTTTCATCCATTGATTATGCAAGCAATGGAGCACAGCTTTCCTTTGCAAGATATCGAAAATATTTTATTTGAATTTGCAGAAAAAGCAAAGCAGCAGGATGTGGTCTGGCTGAAAACACAGTTTAAGTTTTTTGTCGAAGGTTACCGAGAAGGATCTGATAAAGATGTCGAGGTAGAGAAAGTAGATACCACATTGACCAATGAAATGGGTTAATAGAGAGAGGCGCGCTATCATAAATTCCTTACAAGTTCTGTGAGTCACTAAATTGGACAATATGTCATGAGCTCTGGAGTATTTTCATCGATACAGAGCACAATAAACAGGTTGAAAACCAGTCACTTTGTGCGAGATGTGGTCATGGTCGGTGGCGGTATTGCTGCTGGACAGGCTATCGCCATGATTTTTATGCCATTTCTCACCAGACTATATAGGCCTGAGGATTTCGGTATCGCTGCTGCCTTTACTGCTATCGTCAGCATTATTACGCCGATTGCCACTATGGGCTATGCAAATGCAATCGTGATGCCAGACAGTGACGAGGATGCTGCGGCCATTGCACGATTGTCCATATTGTTCAGTGTGGTTATAGCTGTTTTCTCATTCATTGTTGTCTATGTTGGCAAGTTTCATTTGGCAAGTTGGATGGGTATGGAAAGCACGCCAAACATGCTATATCTCATACCATTAACGCTATTAGTCGGTGCCTTTCTTTCTGTCGCTGATCAGTCTGCTATTAGGGTGGGCTTATTTAAAGCGAAAGCTCGGGCTTATGTGGAAAGCAAGCTTGTAACAGATAGCAGTAAGCTGATAGGCGGTATGCTAGCACCTTCAGGGATGTTACTTATTTTATTGACGATAGCAGGGCAGCTCACAAACTTTATTATGCAGATGCTTCGTGTACCTAGAGTAGGTGTATTAAATGTCCGTCATTGGTTTGGTACTAAGGGTGTTCGACATGCCGCCATATCGCAGCGTGATTTTGCGATATATCGTATGCCACAAAGTATCCTGAATGCGGCTTCAGTAGGGTTGCCAACTATCTTGTTAGCGTCATTATTTAGTGCCTCTTCTGCAGGGCAGTATTCATTAGCTGTTCTTGTGCTTGGTGCACCCGCGATGCTGTTAGGTCAGGCGGTTGGAGAGGTTTTCTATCCTAAAATTACGCGTGCCATCACAGCAAATTCATCTGAGGCTTATCAATTTTTATTAAAAGTAACGTTGATTCTATTGGTGGTTGGTATTGTGCCATTCGGTACGGTGTTCGTTTTTGGTGATTATCTTTTTTCTTTAGTGTTCGGTGCAGAGTGGGCATTGGCAGGTAGTTATTCGCAGTGGCTGTCTATTTGGCTTTTGACCAGCTTAGTGTCTGGTGCGAGTACTGCGGCATTGCCAGCATTACGTTTACAGCGATTCCTTTTGATTCGAGAAGTGTTTGCAGTGGTATTTCGTGCTGCAGCGCTGTATGTAGGTTTTTACGTTTTTGAGTCAGATATGATAGCCATTGCCCTTTTCTCATTTGTTGGGGTTTTGCTCAGTTTATCTATCATTTATGTCGCTTTTCGGCGTCTTGTTCATATCGATGAAGTGAAGCAGTAGGTACGTTTTTTGACTGCTTTGAATGTCACAAAGGATATGTATGAGAAGTCTCAACTTGAGAGGCTCACTATGATTTCAGTCATTATCGCTGCATTTAATGCCGCTGCTACTATTGATCGTTGCATCAACAGTATTGACGTTGCGAAAAAGAGTCACGACATTGAGCTGATAGTCATTGACGATGGTTCTAAAGATCATACTGCTAGCCTATTGCATAGCTGGGCAAATGCTAGGTCATGGATTACGGTGAAATATCAAAAAAATGGTGGCGTGGCAGAGGCTCGTAATACTGGGCTCGATATCGCAACCGGCAATTACATCGTTTTTATAGACGCGGATGACACCATTGATGATTGGTATTTTGATTTTGTCTTTGATCAAGCTGTAGATCGAGATGTCGAGATGTTGGCATTTGGTCATAAACGCATGATGCTGGATGGCTCTGTTATTGAGCGTCCTAATAGTGCGGCAGAATACTCACGGCAAGATATCGAAATACTACAACTGAGAGTGACAGAGAATAGACATATATATTGGTACGCCTGCACCAAGGTGTATAGCAAAAATTTAATCGCAGAGCTGCGCTTCGATAGCGACGTCAAATTTGGTGAGGATGGTATTTTTAATATCGCATGTCTAAGCAAAGCGAATCGTTTATCGGTGCTGCCAGACTGTCCATACAACTACTATGAAAATGCGACCTCTATAACAAGCTCACAATATAAATCAGGGCTTTTGGAATCCATTGAAGCGGACTATACAGCCAGAGTCAGGATACATGATTGGTCGATCAGTGCTACTGAGAAGCAAGTGCTATTATCGGACTTTGCTCGTAGTTATGTCGAGCATATGCTGCCATATTTACTTAATAATTTGGCGCATATCGATATGAAAAAGCGTCGTGCAGAGCTAGTTAAAATACGCCAGTCTTTCGTCTATCAGAACTGTTTGCCGCATTATTATCAACGACATCCAGCACGCGGCATTCGTGTATTAATTTTATGTTTTTCACGGCGTTGGTATGTTATGACGCTGGTTTTTCTTCAACTGTCTTGGTCTAAAGCAAAGGTGAAAAAATATGCTTAATATTGATTTGTTGCCTCAGCCTTTACGCAGTGATGAAAAGGGTCAAAAGCGCTGTTGTTTGCTGCAACAGACAACAGCTAGCGGGCAAATGACTGAGAAGGCATTGTGGTTTGTATATCCAGCGAACTTGCCAATGCCAGAAGACGATGATTGTGATGCTTATTTACTGGCCACATTGTTGCCCGCGATGCAGATGCGAGCAGCCATTCATGTGCATGGTAGCGTGTCGCATGAGCTATTAGCCAACCTGACAGAGCTACAGTATGTTTGGAATAAGTGGTTGCCAGAGCGTTATTTTTTGATTGATATACAAGTTGATCGTATTAGAGAGAGCGACGTACAAGTAGATGGTGCTATCGCTGCATTTTCTGGTGGCGTTGATGCTCAGTTTACTGTTTATCGTCATGCAACAGGCATGGCAGGATATGCTACGCGAGATATTAGAGCAGGGATTTTTGTGCATGGCTTTGATATACCATTAGATGATACGGAAGGATTTGCTGGTGCGGCAAAAATAGCGACAAAAATACTAGCAGATATCAATATTGAGCTATTGCCAGTTGAGACAAATATTCGCACGCTTTGGTCTATCAACTGGGAAGACTATCATGCTGCTGCTATTGCCTCAGTGTTATGCGGCTTGAAACGATATGCAGGCATTGGACTCATCGGTAGTGGCGACTCTTATGATGTATTAATTAGCCCTTGGGGCTCACACCCAATCACTGACCCACTGCTAAGTTCTGGTGACTTTAGAGTGATTCATGATGGCGCAGGGTTTAGTCGGTCAGAGAAGATTCAAGCGCTTGCAGCATGGCCCTTGGGTATAGAGAATTTACGTGTCTGTTGGGCTGGAGATAAGCATGATAGCAACTGCGGTCGCTGTGAAAAATGTGTTAGGACGCGTCTCAATTTTTTGGTTGCAGGTATAGATAACCCTCAATGTTTTAGCGAGCCCATGGACTCATCACTTTTTAAATCAATGGCTCTAAAGGGCAGGGCTGTCAGCATAGATTGGAAGTTAATTCGTCATGAGATGATTAAAACGGGTAGAGGTCTTGAATGGCTGCCATACATTGAAAAAGCACTCAAACGTAAACCGCCTCCTAACTTGAATAGATTGTTTCCTGTTGGCTCAAGGCGTCGTATGTGGGTGAAGAAGCTGTTAATGAGAAACGAATAAGGGAGCATTAAAAATGAATATTGCTGCTATAAAAAAGCTCATTCCACTCAAACTAAAAAAACACTTAGCCGCTTATATGGGGGCGAGAGGTTTACCGTTACCAACTGGTAAACGGTGCTTTATTTTTCTTGCCGCCGACTATGGCAATATTGGTGATATTGCTATTTCTCACGCGCAAAAGCAGTATTTGCAACGTGTGTTGACGGATTATGACGTTGTTAGTGTTGCTATCAGTCAAACCAGATTTGTGCTCAATTCCATTAAACAGCAAATAAAAGAGACGGATATTGTCACTATCATCGGCGGCGGTAATATGGGTGGCACGTATCCTGATATTGAGGAGCTGCGCCAATTAGTCATCAAGTCATTTCCTGCCAATCGAATCGTTTGTTTTCCTCAGACACTAGATTGGAATGATTCTATTCAATCTAAACGTGCCTTGCAGCGTATTGTAAACGTCTACGCCAAGCATCCAGATATACATGTTTTTGCCAGAGAGTCGATAACAGCGGCAAAACTCATCGAGCTTTTTGCTGAGTACAGTAATGTGCATATTGGTCTCGTACCAGATATTGTGATGAGCGCTAATGCAACAGTGCTGGGTACGACAGATTGCTTAGCGCCTTCAGGTATTTTGCGCTGCTTACGAGATGACAAAGAAGCCGCATTATCAGCTGAGCAATACGCCATGATAGACAAAGCCTTAGCAGATACTGGCTATCAGATTGAAAAGACCGACACGCATGCTGGTGGTTCGCAACTCGATGAAGCACATTGCACAAAATTACTGACTGACAAGCTTAGCCAGTTTCGTGCTACAAAATTGGTCGTGACTGACCGACTGCATGGCATGATTTTATGTTTGCTATCGGGTACGCCGTGCTTGGTACTCCCGAACTCCAATCATAAGATAAGACAGACGCAGTTGGACTGGTTAGGCGGTCATCCAAGGCTGGTGTTTTTAGAGTTGGATGAGATTGCTGATATTGCAACATTCATCGATAGCCTCCTGTCCCTGCCTCACGGTACGATGGATGAGTCTCCAGTTGATATAGCTGAGTATGATGACCTAAAAAAAGCGCTAGTAGCGATATGACGACTATCGAAACGCCATTAGTGAGTGTCATCGTACCAGTGTATAACGTTGCGTCATATATCGATGCTTGCTTGGCATCCATTAAGCAGCAGACTTATCAGAATATTGAAATTATCGTTGTAGAAGATTGCTCCACTGATGATTCAAAACAAGCACTTGCGTCACATCTCATAGATGAGCGCATCAAAGTCATTCAGCATCATAAAAACAGCGGTCTTTCTGCGGCTCGTAATACTGGTATCAAGTCTGCGATAGGCGAATACATGATGTTCGTTGATTCTGATGACATTATAGACTCTCGCTTGGTGGCAGCGTGTGTGGATTGTGCGCTCACCACGAATGCAGAGGTCGTGACGTATGGCTTTACACCATTCAAAGATGGCATCAAAGAGTTAGATCTGCCGTATCCCGCTAGCAATTTAGCATTTGAGGCAACCAAAATAGACGGCTTATATTTTAGCTTACCGCATTTTGCATGGCTCAAATTTATTAACTCTAGCGCAGTGCGGTCGGCCTCGTTACAGTTCCCAGTGGGTCTGTACTACGAAGACTGGCCTTTTCATTGGCATCTTGGCTTAGCTACTAATATTAAGTATCACCTGCCCATTGATTTTTATCTATACAGACAGCGCGGCACGTCGATCACAGGGTCAACAGATAAAAAACTATTAGATCTTTTCGTTATCCACGCAGAAGTCATCAATTTAGTAGAGGACTATCAAGCGGATGAGGTTAAAAAAATACTCGCCAATAAAATTAAACAAAGTCATTGGAGTATCCTTACTCGTATAGATAATGACTATTTAGCAGCTGCATTGGCACAAGCTAAAAAAGCAGATAAAACGTTACGACTAAAGGGTTATAAGAGCGATTTGACCGTAAGAAATATGATGATTAGTAATATCGTACGTATGCCGACGCAAGTTGCCTTGCTGATGTTACAGGTGCTTCGTCAAGCGCTAGGCAAAAGAGCAAGGGTTAAAGATCAAGAGCAAACAGACTCAGAATAGTTTTGAAAAATACGTTTGGTTTTATGGCTTCTTAATAGGTAAAGAGATGACTATTCAGAGAGTGCTACATATCGTGGGAAAAATGGATCGGGCTGGGGCAGAGACCATGCTTATGAATCTATATCGTCATATAGATCATAGCCAGATTCAGTTTGATTTTATCACTTTTACCGACGAGGTCGGTGACTATGATGCTGAGATAATAGCGCTGGGCGGTAGGATTATACCGATTTTAGCGGATCATTCGTTAGCGCGTATGTGGACGCTTAAAAACTTCCTCAAACAACATCCTGACTATCAAATCATTCATGCTCATATGCTATTAAACAATGCTTTTCATCTGCTGGCTGCTAAAGGTGCTGGCGTGCCGCATCGCATTTCACATTCTCATAGCACCAGTAATGGTAAAACCAATATTGTTAAAAAAATATATGAACAGTGGGCGTTCATTACCAATCGTAAATTGGCCACGGATAAAATGAGTTGCGGTGAACAAGCGGCAAATTACCTATTTGGCAGTATAAAAGATGTGTGGCTATTGCCCAATGCTGTTGACATACAGCAGATGATGACAGTCGCTAGCCAATCAAGACAATATATCGATCAAGAATTTGGCGATGAGGGGCTAAAAATCATTCAAGTTGGTCGTCTAAATGAGATTAAAAACCATCAGTTTTCTTTAGAGGTCGCTGAGCAGTTAAAAAAACGTCAGATCGCCTTTACCTTATATATTGTTGGACAAGGTTCATTGGATATGAGGCTCAGGCAACAAGTAGCAGATAACTCACTCCTAGATACGGTCAAGTTTTTGGGGATGCGTACGGATATCACAGAATTAATGGCCAGCGCCGACTATATGATCATGCCTTCGTTGCACGAGGGTTTCCCTGTCGTTTTGGTCGAGAGCCAAACAGTTGGGTTAAAGGCGTTGGTTTCTGACCAAGTATCGCCTGAAGTAGATTTAGGACTTGGACTAGTACAGTTTTTACCGATTCACTCAGCCAAGGATTGGGTTGATCGCTTATTAGCGCCTAAACAGCCAAAGCCCAATGAAAAAGACATAACCACAGTGCTGAATTTATATGGATTTAGTGCTGCTACCAACGCGCAAATACTAATGCAAAAGTACTTGAGTATGTGACGGAGTGGTTGCTTCTTATTTATAGTCGTTTCAAGGTAGTTTGGACGGAATTAGAAAAAAAGCGAGGTGGATAGGAAAGCTATAGTTATAAGGCTATAGTTATATAGGTACTGGACGGTACAAAAGATACTAGACGGTGTAAACCTGCCACCATATCCGATTTATATAAGATTGACGACATCTACTTTTATAGAGGGTTAAATGCTTCCATACCTGCTGGTTCTTAGCCTTGTTATTTTTTGGATCGTACTGGAGAAAAAATCTCTCAATCGTACGTCTTTTTGGCTGCCTCTAATTATATTGACATTGTTTGCAGGCCTTCGTAGCTACCGAGTCGGTACGGATACAGGAAACTATACGAGAAATTTCAACAGTCAATTGAATGCCGAGTACTTTAGGTTCAATGAAGATATTGAGTTCGGTTATCAGTTATTAGAGTATGCGTTGTTACGTATGACCACTCATTATTTTTGGCTGCTTGTCATTACCAGTTTAATTATTGTCTATTGCTATCTTAGAGTGATTAAAAAGTACAGCGTAAATTATTGGTTTTCCGTATTTTTATTTATTACGTTGGGCGTTTATACTTTTTCTTTTAATGGACTGCGTCAAGGATTGGCAATGGCGATCTTTACATTGGCCATTCCTTATCTGTTAGAAAAACGATTTATTCCATACCTGTTGATTTGTGCAATTGCTTCATTATTCCATGTAACTGCATTGTTTATGATTCCATTTTATTTTATCGTTAATTTAAGAATAAAGCCCTTATATAAGATTTTGGCAACATTTTTAGGGTCGCTATTAGTGAGTGGGCTTTTGGTCGCTTATATTTCTTCTACTAACGATAGATATGAGGGCTATGCGAAAGCATCTGATGAAGCAGGCGGGTTTTTAACGCTTGGTTTTTATACAGCTATCATGGTTTTAATCATCTTGGTCAGTTATCTGTATAAAATCAAAGACAAAGAGTTTCAAAAACTCATAACATTTTATGCATCAGGCGTGGTTTTTATCATACCGTTAGCGATGTTGGGCACCAGTCCTTCAGGTCCTCAAAGGCTGCTTGCGTATTTTACATGGACATTGGTTTTGATACTGCCTATGATTTTAAAAAGAATTAATAATATTTATTTATATATAGCGAGTATCATTATTTTTCTCATGTATTTTGTCTTGACGACATCGAGATTTAGTAACTTGAGTCCGTATATTATCAATCCGATATTTGAGGTTTTCTAATGAAAAATCAGACATATATATCCATTGGTATTCCCATTTATAATGCTGAAGCGTATTTGGAAGATGCTATCAACTCCATATTGGCTCAAACGCATGAGTTATGGGAGCTTATATTAATTGATGATGGCTCTACTGATGCGTCATTGGCCATCGCCAAGCGTTTTGAAGAGTCTGACCATAGAATAAAGGTCATTGCTGATGGCATAAATAAAAAACTGCCTGCTCGATTAAATCAGCTTATTGAAGAAGCGAACTATGATTATATAGCGCGCATGGATGCCGATGATCTCATCCATCCAGATAGACTAGCGATTCAATTAAGTTTTTTAGAAAAAAATCCAGATTATGATTTGGTTTCTACAGGTGTCGTGTCTATTGATAATTTTAATAAAGTTTATGGTTGTCGTCATGTCGATCAAATTTACACGGAATTTAAAGAAATAGCCGCTGCGTATCCTATTGTGCATGCTGCTGTTTTGGCAAAAAAGAGTTGGTATGAACGAAATAAATATAATGAAAATTATCCAAGGTCTGAAGATTACGATTTGTGGTGTAGAGCTATCTCAAATCAAGATTTAAATTTAGCGGTATTGCCTGATTTATTATACTATTATAGAGAAGAAGGGAATTTATCATTATCTAAAATAACTAGATCATACAAAGATAGTTTTAAAACGTATGGTGAATATAAAGGAAACAGTTATTTAGGTTCTTTGAAGTTATCAGCAAAACTGATAACAGTCAATTTTTTAGATTCGATAGGATTATTACAAAAGATAGCCAATAAAAGAAATAAATTAACAATATCTAACACGCTAAGAAATCATCATCAGTCAGTAGTAAATAGTATTTGTACTAAATGACATTTTTTATAAAACGTCACTGATAATATAATATATAAAAAATACTGAGGTGCTGAAATGACATTAAAGATATGCTTTCTAATGACAGATGCGGTGTCATTTAATGTGCTATATCGTGATCAGCTTGAATACATTAGAGATCACGCGGATGTTGATATCACCTTAATCTGCGGTGGCGATAAACAGCAGTTAGATATTTTACG
The DNA here is from genome assembly GCF_022129225.1 of Psychrobacter sp. Ps7. Taxonomy (NCBI): domain Bacteria; kingdom Pseudomonadati; phylum Pseudomonadota; class Gammaproteobacteria; order Moraxellales; family Moraxellaceae; genus Psychrobacter; species Psychrobacter sp. Ps7. The sequence continues at coordinate 36,215 of NZ_JADQAH010000036.1, forward strand.
TGAGCGCAAAATAGGCAAGGTGATTAATTTAAATTTTCAGCGTAAGCCTTCTTTGTTTAAAGATGCTCAGTCACTCGCGCTTTTAACCCGCTATATGCTATCGAATCGTTTTGATGTGGTGGTTTATTTAACACCTAAAGCCTTGTTGTTAGGGAGTATCGCAAGTGCTGTTACATTGCAAAAGAGACGAATTGCTTTTAGCGTGGGTAGAGCCTATGAGAATTTTTCAGGTTTAAAAAAGAGGGTGTTTCAGGGTCTGGATATATTAAGTTTCGGCTTATCTCACGAAGTTTTATTTGTTTCTGAATCTTTGCTCAGCGTATGCCTAGAAGAAAATATCCTCAAAAAGAGCAAGGCAACTGTCATTGATAATGGCTCATTTAACGGCATCGATACTGATTTGTTACAACCTATGGCTCAGTTAGAAAAAGAGGCATTAAGAAAGAAGTACAAGGTACCTGAAAATACCTTTGTGATTTGCGTGGTAGGACGAGTTTGTGATGATAAAGGCTTCAAAGATATTGAGTATATATCCGAAAAACTAAGAGCAGAAAATGTCTACTTTATGTTCATAGGAGACTGTGAAGACGACGTAGGAAAAGTAGTCGTTGTAGTGGCATAATAAAATTGGACAGCTTCTAAGAGGTTATAATAACCCAAAGA